>DASTYM010000212.1:0-7588 GCA_035764995.1 Cyclobacteriaceae bacterium
ACTTCCGCTGCCACTCGACTACGACAAGAAAGCCAAGAACGATAAGCTTTTGCCCTTGGTAAAAGATCATTGCGAAGTGTATTTAAAAAAAGAAGTGCTGCCTCACGTGCCTGATGCATGGATAGATCATAGCAAAACAAAAATTGGTTATGAGATACCGCTCAACCGGCATTTTTATGTGTATGAACCGCCAAGGCAACCAGATTTAATTGAAAAAGAGATTGAATTAGTTGAACGCGAAATATTAAACCTCCTTAAAGAAATCAAATAGCTATGTCATCATTTATAATCACTCCAAAGGTCAATGAAACGCAAGAATTTATTGAGATAGCCAATGACTTCTCAAATCCTTTAGAATTAGTAAGAGAGGCTATTAGTAATTCCTTCGATGCAAAGGCAAAAAAAATAGAGATATACTTTGACGTGGTTTTTGCCAATGGAAACAGAATACTTGAGATCAAATTATTTGATGACGGTATAGGAATGGATAAGGAGGGAGTTCAATCATTCTTTGACCTTGGTAACTCTTTTAAAAGAGAGGATTCTTCAAAAATTGGTGAAAAGGGACATGGCACAAAGGTTTATTTTAATAGCGCCAAAATTCAACTCGTTACAGTGAACAATGGCGTTAAGATTACTGCTGAGATGAATGAGCCATTCAGCAATTTATATAGTCGCCAAATACCTAAAGTAACTGCAACGGAAGAAGCTTCGTTAGAATCTAATGGCACAAGAATCACGATAACCGGTTATAACAATAATCGGAAAGATAAATTTACTCATGAGATTTTAAAGGATTACATTCTTTGGTTTACAAAATTTGGATCAATTGAAGGGCAATTCGAAGTGTTGGAGAATGAAAATGTAATTCTGCTACTGAAAGGTTTAAATAGGAATGAACCAGAAACTTTGAATTTTGGCCATCAATTTCCTGATGAATCCGAAACAGTTCAGAAGCTCTTCGAGCAACACATGACAAAGGCTCCGGAATACTATTCTAAGAGAGTCGTCAAAAATGGTAACCTCAAAAATAACCCTGAAATAAAATTCCAGGCAGTTTTTAGTATTGAAGGGAACAGAGTCAAACAAAGTTATAACCCAATGCTAAGAAGGCAGGGGTACAGTGCACCAGAAGGTTCTTATACCGTGCAGGACAGGTATGGACTTTGGATTTGCAAGGATCATATTCCTATACAAAAGAAAAACGAATGGTTACTGTTAAGTAAAGGTTATGAGTTTACTCGATTTCACGCATTTGTTAATTGTCAAGACCTTAGGCTCACTGCTAATAGAGGTTCTGTAGATAACACACCATCGGAAATTTTAACCGACCTCAAGGCAGAGATTGAAAAAATATATGCTAGTGTAATTGAGAGTGATGATTGGCGTAATCTTTCTTGGCTTGAAGAGGAGTCAGATTCATTTAAGACTGCTGACAAAGAAAAGAAAGATTTCGAATGGAGAAAGAGTAAAATTAATCGAGCAAACATTGCCCAATATAAAGGCATCAACCTAGTACAACCAGAACGTGAAAGCGGGGTTTACTCTTTAATAATTCAATTACTAACGATTGACGACAAGCTACTGCCATTTCAGATATTGGACTACGATACGCATTCTGGAATTGATGTAATCGTCAAGGGTGATAAGACTACACCGATCAACCAAGCCAAAATATTTTATGTTGAATTCAAATTCAATTTATCTCAATCTTTTAATCACTCCTTTGAAAATCTTCACAGTATAATTTGCTGGGATACGGATATTAAACAAGATGAAATCGTAATTGATGTCAACCGGGAGGAAAGGAAGATGCAAATAGTTCCCCCCGCAAAAGAGAACGATTACACCAAGTATTATTTAGATAACCCCAGGAAGGCTCACAAAATTGAGGTTTATGTATTGAAGGATTTTTTGCGAGAAAAACTAAAAATTGAATTCCGCCCACGTACAGCAAATAGCATCGTCTAAATATGGTTATTACAGAGAAGTATAAAACATTTAAGCCAACAAGTATTAACTGGCTCGACCAAATTCCGAAGGACTGGCAAATCAGAAGGTTGCAGTTTAGCACTTCGATTCGTAATAGTGGAGTGAATAAAAAGATTGAAGAAGGAGAAGAATTAGTTAGGCTTTGCAATTATGTAGATGTGTATTATCATGATGTGATTGACGATTCAATCGAGTTTATGACTGCCTCTGCAACTGAAGATGAAATAAAAATCTTCCGTTTAAGAAAGGGTGATGTAATCATGACAAAGGATTCGGAAAGCCCTGATGACATTGGAGTACCCGCTTATGTTTCAAAAGACTTTGATGATGTTATTTGTGGCTATCATTTATGCGTCTTAAGGACATACAGGGAGGTACTCGATCCTAAGTTTTTGTTCTATTTTTTAAAATCAACTTTTGCCGCATCCTGGTTTGAAATATATTCAAATGGTGTCACTAGGTTTGGGTTATCCTATAATGGAATTAAGACTTTGCCAGTTCCGCAACCTTTACTTTCAGAGCAGCAATCCATCGCCAAATTTCTCGACCAAAAGACAGCACAGATTGATGCACTAATTGAGCAAAAAGAAAAGTTGTTAAAACTTCTAACCGAAAAGCGAACGGCCATAATTACTCAAGCCGTAACCAAAGGCCTTGATCCCAAAGTAAAAATGAAGGAATCTGGCATTGAGTGGTTAGGTGAAGTGCCCGAGCATTGGGAATTAAAACGACTTAGGTTTTTAGTGGAAACTAATCCAATAAAATCTCAAATTAAAATTGAAGACTATGAAATAGTTTCGTTTGTTCCAATGGAGGCTGTAGGTGAGTATGGTGGGCTGAATCTTGAATCAGAAAAAGAGATCAATGAAGTTTATAATGATTATACGTATTTCAAAGATGAGGATGTGGTAGTTGCAAAAATTACCCCTTGTTTTGAAAACGGAAAGGGGGCTTTAGCAAATGGTCTTAAGAACGGAATCGCATTTGGAACTACAGAACTTCATGTACTTAGGCCGACTGATAAAATGGATTCAAAATTTCTGTTCTATCTTTCTATTTCAGATTTTTTCAGAAAAATTGGGGAGTCATGGATGTATGGAGCGGGCGGCCAAAAGCGTGTTCCAGAGGAATTTCTAAAAGACACAATTATTCCAACACCTAAACCTACTGAGCAAATAGCAATTGGAATTTGGCTTAACCAGAAAATCAATGAATTAAAATCAACGGGAGCCCAAATTGAAGCATCAGTTGCTAAATTAAGAGAATATAGAAATTCATTAATCACCTCTGCTGTCACCGGTCAAATTGATGTGCGCAAAGAAGTAGCATGAGCAAGCATACAGAAATACGTTTTGAAGAGGCCATCGAGCAGGAACTCCTTGCCTCAGGTGGTTACACCAAAGGTGATTCCAAAACATACGATGTAGAAAGTGCACTTTTTCCGGAAACTGCAATTTCTTTCCTTCAAAAATCACAAGCCAAAAAGTGGGAAACCCTTCAACAAATCCTCGGGGATAAAACGACCGAAACCATTCTGCATGATCTTACCAAGGAGTTAGCGGCCAAAGGTTCGTTGCATGTTCTTCGTCATGGGTTCAAGTGTTTTGGTAAAAGTTTCCGGCTCGCATTCTTCACACCCAATAGCCGCATGAATGAAGAGGCATGGCGCGATTATAAAACCAACATTCTTACCATCACTCGCCAGGTGCATTTCAGTCCGCGCAAACCTAACCTATCGTTGGATGTAGTGCTTGCACTTAATGGATTACCCGTTGTCACGCTTGAGCTTAAGAATCCGCTCACCAATCAGAATATCGAAAACGCTATTTACCAATATCAATTTGATCGCGATTCTAACGAGCCCATTTTCCGGTTTAAAGAAAGGGCCCTTGTACATTTTGCAGTTGACCCCGACCTGGTTTTCATGACTACGAAACTGGAAGGCAAAGACACTTTCTTTCTTCCTTTCAACAAAGGGTACAATGATGGCGCAGGTAATCCACCAAACGAACAGGGTTACAAAACAGATTATCTCTGGAAAGAAGTTTTGCAACGCGACTCCCTCATGGACATACTTGCCCGATTCATTCACCTTCAGGTAGAAGAGAAAAAAGTGGCAACGAACAAAGGAGTAATCACGAAGAAAAAAGAAACGATGGTCTTCCCGCGCTACCATCAATTGGATGTAGTTCGGGATTTGATTAAAAGTGCTAAACAAAAAGGCTCGAGTCATAACTACCTGATTCAGCATTCGGCAGGCTCCGGTAAATCAAATTCAATTGCTTGGCTGGCGCATCGGCTTGCCAGTTTGCATAATGACCAGGATCAAAAGGTGTTTGATACCGTTGTGGTAATCACCGACCGTACGGTACTTGATCAGCAATTGCAGAACACTATCTATCAATTTGAACACAAACAGGGTGTGGTAGAGAAGATTGATGAAAACACTCAACAATTGGCAAAGGCATTGTCAGGCGGGGTGCCTATCGTTATTTCTACCGTCCAGAAATTTCCATTCATTGCGCAAGCCTTAGAAACGCTTGAGAAGAAAGGTGAACAAGTTAAGATTGATACAAGTGGGAAGAAGTTTGCTGTGATTGTAGATGAGGCGCACAGCTCGCAATCTGGAGAAACTGCTATGGAGCTTCGCAAGGTGTTAAATCAGGAAGGCATTCAGGCAGCCCTGGCAGAACAAATGCTCGACATTGAAGATGAAGAATTGTCGGAAGAAGCCAAAGAGGGTTTGATTCGGGAAATGTTGAAGAGACCCCGTCAAAAAAACATCAGCTATTTTGCTTTTACAGCGACACCTAAATACAAGACGCTGCTTGTTTTTGATGAGCCAGGAAAGGATGGCAAATCGCCTTTCCATTTATATAGCATGAAGCAGGCCATTGAAGAAAACTTCATCATGGATGTGCTTGAAAACTATACTACTTATAAAACGTACTATGGATTGATCAAATCCATCGAAGATGATCCCGAAGTACCAAAGAAAAAAGCAGCGAAGGCATTAGCACGCTTCATGAGCTTACACCCGCACAATATCTCGCAAAAGGTAGAAGTAATGATTGAACACTTTCGCACATACACCATGCACAAGATTGGTGGTCGAGCAAAGGCGATGGTGGTAACAAGTTCCCGATTGCATGCGGTTCGGTACAAGGAAGCCTTTGATCAATACATTCGCGAAAACAACATCAAAGGAATAAAATCACTAGTTGCTTTTTCAGGGACAGTTACCGATCCTGATTTCCCCGACAAGTCATATACGGAAGTTGGGATGAACAATGGGGTAAAAGAAAAAGAGCTCCCGGAGAAGTTTGAGACGGAAGAGTATCAGGTATTATTGGTAGCAGAAAAATACCAAACCGGTTTCGATCAGCCTTTGCTTCATACCATGTATGTTGATAAACGTCTATCTGGCATTCAGGCTGTACAGACCCTTTCTCGATTGAATCGCATGTCACCAGGAAAGGAGGAGACATTTGTTTTAGACTTTATCAATGAGCCAAGCGAAATTTATGAATCCTTCAAACCGTATTACGTCAAAACAGAAAAAGGTCCGGACTCTGACCCTCACCAGCTTTATCGCCTGCAGCATAAAATTGAAGAGTACAAAGTTTACACACGCGAGGAAGTAAATGCGTTGTGCGATATTTGGTACCGCAATACCAGCGAACCAACAGCAGGCGATCACAAACGAATGAATAGTATTTTGGATATTGCCGTGGAGCGATTCAAATTACTGGCGGATGAGCAGCGTGAAGAATTCAAGAGCAACATAGTTAGTTTTAGAAATCTTTATTCATTTCTTTCACAGGTGATTCCTTATCAGGATTCTGACTTAGAAAAAATCTATACCTACCTACGCTTCTTATACCTTAAACTCCCTAGACGGACCACGAATCGGTATGAACTGGAAGGTGAAGTAGCATTGAAATATTATCGCCTTCAAAAAATTAGTGAAGGGAGTATTGATTTAACAGTCGGAGAATCAGATCCGCTTTACGGACCAACCGATGTTGGTACAGCGAAACTGAAAGAAGACAAAGTGCGGTTATCCACTTTGGTAGATCAACTCAACGAGCGTTTTGGGACAGAATTCACAATTGGAGATCAACTCTTCTTCGATCAGGTCATTGAGACAGCAGTGAGTAATGAGAAAATACAAGAAGCTGCCAAAGTGAACACTCTGGAAAATTTTATGTACTTCTTTGAAAAAATGCTTGAGGGCTTATTCATCGAACGTATGGAAGGCAACGAAGAAATTTTCACCAAATTGATGAATGATGATAAGATGATGAAGGTAGCTTCCAAGCAAGTAGGAAAGGATGTCTGGGAACGGTTAAGGGCAAATATGCCATGATATGAAGTAGTTTCACCGTTTCACCTAGATGGAGACTGCAATCTCGACTCCAACAAAGATGACTGAATAACGGTTTACCAAGTAGGCCGTCAGTCTTGATAAAGGTTTGTAAAATCAAAAACAGTAACTACATTCGTAAGAGCCCATCCTGACCCAGTACAAAAAATAGAATTGTACGAGGCGGATGGGTTTTTACTTAGAACCTATTTGGCTTTAAACCCTAAAACCCTCATTTCCATGAAATCTTTAGCTGGCTTTAGCATCAACTACGTGTTCTTTGCGTACGTACCGCCTTTTGATGAAGATTTAGCAACGCTTCAAACAGAAGTGCTTAAGAAGGAAAATAAAGCAACTGATTATTTGCTTAAAATATTTGACTCAGCACTTGATGAAGCAAGGATTGAAATCAATTTCGGTTCTAACGGTAAGCAATCTAATCCAATCAGAGATAGTGTGCTGTCGATTGCACAGGAAAATTTGGTTAGTAAGAAAACTAAGGCTGCAACAAAATTGGCTTGGGCTCTGCATGGTGTGTCTGATGAACGCAATGGAACTGGGTTATTCGCAATCTTGGAAGGTGTAAAGGGCACTACTACTAGACTTGTATTAATTCGATTTAAAGGCGATGAGGGCCTATACAAGCATGGCAAGAAACTCGAAGTCGACTACATCTCAGAAGTCTTTACTAAAAAATCCAACCACTACAAATTAGCTGTTTACGAAGATATAGTTTCAGTTAAATCGTTTTGGAAAGGCTGGGCGATTGACAAACAAATTTCAGCCAACACCTACAAGCAAATTTCTTTCTTCTGGGTCGAAGAATTTCTGCAATCAAAAACGGCCTTGACACCAACTCAAGGCACGTTACAATTTTCTAAGATAATTAGAACGATCTTAAAGAGGACTGACGATTTGAATGAACAAGAAGAAATCATATCTGGAATAGTCAATCTTAAAAACAAAGCCGACAAACAAATCAGCGTTGCTCAGTTCTGCAAAACCTATCTGTCTGATAAAGTTGCTAATCGAATAAAAGAAGAAATGGCTGACGATGCCTTCTATGACTCAGTCTTTGTAATCGAGCCAAGTCTGTATGCGAAAGAATTAGGTAAGACTGTATTGAATTTGCAAGGAGGTATTACCGCTTTTATACCATCATTTACTTACAAGAAGCATGTAACAGAAACTGAAAACACTGACGGGAGTAAAGATGTGATCATACAGTCA
>DASTYM010000213.1:0-4105 GCA_035764995.1 Cyclobacteriaceae bacterium
CCTGGTGAAAGCATGTCTTGCACGGTAAACAAGACAGGCGCCTTCGGATTCCAGTAAGCACCTGCCAGCAAAATATCGGCAGCATGAGCAAATTTTAGAAAATCTCCAGTATACTTTTCAGGATTCAAATGAAATTCTTCACGGTTAAAATGGCCCCCTTCTTTTCGTGAATGATAATCAGCACTGCTGAGTTGTACATACACGGGCTCATCAAAAGTGCGATTCAAAAAGTCAGCAGGACTAACCTTACGAATACCTACGGTGTCTAATGTTTCCATGGCGCCCTTTCCCACACGACCAGCGCCTGTCAAAATAATTTTCACAGGTGGCAGCTTCACTTTTCGCAACTCTATTTTCAGATCGTTTACATCAAAACATTCGAACGCTCTGCGCAACGAAAATTGATTGTATCGCTTTCCATAGGTCCATAAGCCGTTGTAAGCGCCTACAATCCCGGCAAACCGTCCAAAAGCTACCAACCGATTTCCAAGCTTGTCCCTCAACACCTCATAATCGATCATCCTGATTTTTTTATCGAGGAGGGCCCGCATCAACTTTTTATTGTGAGGCTGCATCTTGATCGTGTGAGAGAAAAACAAGTATGTCTTCTTGTCGACCAGCTGGGCGATGGGCACTTCTTTTATTCCCATCAAAATATCGCAATCACTGACATCGGCCTTAACCTCAATTCCCAACTCGCGGTATTCATCATCTCTATAGCAACGAATGGGGCTCTCCTGCACTATTACTTTAACATTAGGAAAACGTTGTTCAATTTCTTCAGTTTGCAATGGAGTAAACGGAACACGTTTGTCGGGCGGATTTTTTCCTTCGCGAATGATACCGAGTTTGAGGGTCATGGGAGTTAGTAATCAGTTAACGGTAATCGGTAGTCAGTAATCGGTAATCTGTAATCAGTAATCAGTAACTATTGGTATCAAATGTTTTAAAAATATATGGATAACCGACCACCGATAACTGATTACCGACCACCGATTACCGATCACTATTTCTTTTTTTTCTTCCTGACAGGCAAGTTCCCCTTCTTCACTTCATCGTAATCATCGCGTTCGGCCAATTTTTTATCGTCAACGTTCTGGTTTAAAAAATCGTTGATCTTTTCAATGTTCATATTGGAGTTCAACTCGCCAAACTGGTTGATCGATACTTCAAAACCTTGTAGGTCCTTATGAACACGCGGCTTTCTTTTTTTCTTTGGATCTGTTTTTGCCATGGCCTAAGTTAAACCTTAACTTTTAAAGTTTGTAACGCATACTCCAGGCGATCGATAACTTCATCTTTGCCCAGAATTTCCAGCGTGACCATCAGATCGGGCCCCGAGGCACCGCCAGTAATGGACACACGAAAGGCCTGCATGATTTTACCGGTTTGAATGCCTACCCGTGTTGCAACTTCCTCTAAAGTTGCTTTTGCGCTGTTGGCATCTATCGTTGCAAGACTTCGAAGTGCTTCTTTGTAAGCTGTAAGCACTTTCACCACGTCATCATTCCATTTTTTACTGACAACGGATTCGTCAAAAGTAGCTGGAGCGATGAAAAAGAATTTGCCCTGTTCCCAAAAATCCTGGGGAAAGGTTACTCGTTCTTTCATAATTGAACAAATTTTTTGAGCTTTTTCCGGAGTGCATGAAATATTTTCTTTTTTCAAAGACTCCAGCAGGTAATTCGCCAACTCACCCTCTGGCTTCATGCGCAAGTATTGCTGATTGAACCATTGCGCTTTGTGGATATCAAATTTAGCCCCTGCTTTTCCAATTCGTTCGATCGAAAATGCATCAATCAATTCTTTCATGGAAAAAATTTCCTGTGTTGTGCCAGGGTTCCATCCCAAAAAAGCTAAAAAATTAATGAGCGCTTCCGGCAGATACCCACTTTCGCGAAAACCTTTGGCAACTTCTTTTGATTCAGGATCTGTCCATGTTAACGGAAAAATCGGGAACCCCATTTGGTCAGCAGCACGCTTGCTTAATTTTCCATTGCCATCAGGCTTCAACAATAAAGGCAAATGAGCGAAAGCCGGCATCGAAGTTTTCCAACCCAGGTATTGGTACAAAAGAACATGCAGTGGAGCCGATGGCAACCACTCTTCACCGCGTATCACGTGTGAGATTTTCATTAAGTAATCATCTACAACATTAGCTAGATGATACGTAGGCATACCGTCAGACTTCATCAGCACTTTATCATCGACCTGCGAAGAATTCACGATCACTTCACCACGAATTAAATCACTAACCCTTACGTCTTCATTTTCCGGAACCTTGAACCGGATTACATAAGGAATATTTGACTTTAATAACTCGCTAACTTCATTTGCTGCAAGTGTCAGGGAATTGCGCATTTGCATACGCGTTGCACTGCTGTATTGCTGATTGTCGCTTTTTTCTTTTTGAAGTCGTTCGCGCATGGCATCCAACTCCTGCTCCGTATCAAATGCGTAATAAGCATGGCCAGCCTTCACCAGTTGCTGCGCGTATTGCATGTAAATGTCCTTCCTTTCAGACTGCCGGTAAGGAGCATATGGGCCTCCAACACCAACTCCTTCATCAATTTTTATCCCGGCCCAGCTCAGGGATTGTAGGATATACTCTTCAGCACCTGGCACAAAACGCCCCTGGTCGGTGTCTTCGATTCGTAAAATCATAGTGCCGTTGTATTGGCGGGCAAGCAAAAAATTGTAAAGTGCAGTCCTAATCCCTCCAATATGAAGGGCTCCAGTAGGACTGGGGGCAAATCGTACACGAACGTCTCTCATCTATATTTCAATCTTGCCATAAAGGTAAAACTTATCCTTGACCTGACACCTCATATCGTAAATCCCTGGGTACGATTCTCGGTCAATCCACATGACTAATGACCAATGACTAATGCCTTTTTTATACCTTTACACTCTTCAAAATACTGCACGCAATGACGGAAGAGAAAAGTTTGAATTTTTTGGAAGAGATTGTTGAAAACGACCTCCGGGAAGGAAAATATAAAAGCATTATTACGCGGTTTCCGCCCGAGCCTAACGGATACCTCCACATCGGCCATTCCAAAAGCATTTGCCTGAATTTCGGATTGGCCCTGAAATATGGCGGAAAAACAAATTTACGATTCGATGACACCAACCCGGTAACTGAAGAAACCGAGTATGTTGAAAGTATCAAAAGTGACATCCAATGGCTGGGGTTCAACTGGGCGCAGGAACTTTACGCCTCGGACTATTTTCAGGAGCTTTATGAGTTTGCAATGAAGCTTATCAGGAAGGGGTTAGCCTATGTAGATGATAGCACAAGCGAAGAAATTGCTGCCGGAAAGGGAACACCTACTCAGCCGGGAAAAGACAGCAAGTATCGCAACAGGAGCATTGATGAAAATGTGAAGCTGTTCGAAGAAATGAAAAACGGGAAGTATAAGGATGGAGAGAAAGTACTTCGTGCAAAAGTTGATATGGGTCATGTTAACATGCACATGCGCGATCCGATCATGTACAGGATTAAACATGCTCATCACCATCGCACCGGCAATAAGTGGTGTATTTATCCGATGTACGATTTTGCACACGGGCAAAGTGATGCCATTGAAAATATTACGCACAGTATTTGTACACTTGAATTTATTCCGCACCGCGATTTGTATAACTGGTTTATCGAGAACCTGGAGATATATCCTTCCAGACAATATGAATTTGCGCGACTGAACATGACCTACACGGTCATGAGCAAACGCAAATTATTGCAGTTGGTGAATGAAAATCATGTATCCGGCTGGGATGACCCAAGAATGCCAACGATTAGCGCAGTCCGTAGACGCGGCTATCCGCCTGAAGCGCTCCGGGAATTTTGTGACAAAATTGGTGTAGCGCGAAGAGAAAATTTAATCGATGTAGGCTTGTTGGAATTTTGCGTACGCGAACAATTAAATAAAACGGCTTCACGCAGAATGGTGGTTTTTGATCCCCTGAAAATTGTGATCACGAATTACCCGGAAGGCAAAACAGAAATGTTGGCGAGTGAAAATAACCCTGAAGACCCGGCAGCAGGCAGTCGCGAGATTCCTTTTAGCAGAGAACTGTACATCGAACAGGAAGATTTCATGGA
>DASTYM010000214.1:0-14040 GCA_035764995.1 Cyclobacteriaceae bacterium
GGTCTTCAAGTTTTGAAGGCCGCATCCGTTCGGCTAAAGGTGGCTTGGTGTTGAATAACATTGCTTGCTCACATTAAAACCTTGAAATTTAACCATGAGCAATAAAAAAAGCGACCCAAAAGTCGCTTTTATCGTTTAGTAGCGGGGACAGGACTCGAACCTGTGACCTTTGGGTTATGAGCCCAACGAGCTACCAACTGCTCCACCCCGCGATGTGAGGGCACAAAAGTAGACCATTCAGGTTAAAAAACAAATTACACAGTAATTGAAGCAAAGAAAGATCAGATAAGTTCCTTTGATCTTTGCGATCTTCTGCGATCTCTGGGGTTAAAAATCTCACTGCAAGGGGCGCAAAGGGCAAGATCTCTTCCAAAGAGTAGTTGATCACGGAACAATCACCAACGGAATCTGAAGGTCGCGCACCAGGTCGTCAAAGGATTCTTTATTTCGCAGACCCATCCCCTTATCGATCACCAAAAAACTGATCTGGTTTGATTTTACATGCTCGGCTATCCGGTCATCTACAAAACCTACTTCAATTTTAAAATCATACTCAACCCCCGAATTAGAAAGTAACTCCTTTTCCAGCTGGGTGAGATTCTTCATGGCATCCTCTTCAATTTTCTTTTTTTGAGGAATGGCTCCCTCACCGTTTTGTTTGATCAATCGATAGGTGTGCAAAATCGTGAGATGGCTCCCCATCTTCCTGGCCATGTCGATGGACCACCGCAAGGCTTCCTTTGAAGACTCAGAAAAATCAGTTGTACAGATGATAGCACTTGTCATTTTCAGTCGGGCAGATCGCTTCAACAAACGTATTTCTTTCAGCAGGCCTTTCCGGGAATATTCGTCATCGGAAAAGATGATTTTTATCATAAAGGCGGTTTTTGCTATTTTACAGTATTGTAAAAAAATTCAGTATGGAAATCTCCTTTGTTACCAGTGATACTTTCCGGCAGCTTTTCAAAAGCATGTCAGAGGGGATTATTATGGTTGAGGAGTCGGGGAAAATATCGATTGCCAATCCGGTAGCTGAAAAAATGTTCGGATACGGCAATGATGAATTGATAGGAATGGCGCTCGAGGACCTGTTGCCCGAACGGTATCGTGGAAATCACATAGCTTTCAGGCAAGGTTTTAATGCGCACCCCGAACCCAGGAAGATGGGGATTGGCCGGGACCTGACTGCATTACGAAAAGATGGAACTGAAATCCCGGTTGAGATCAGTCTGAGTTATACCCGGGTAGATGAGAGTCTGTTCATCATGGCATTTATCAGCGATATCTCCCTACGAAAAAAAACTGAGGACGCATTAAAAAGAAGTGAGGAACAATTGATTGTATATGCTGCTGAACTGGAGCACAAAGTGAAGGCGCGAACAGAAGCGCTTAATACTTCTATTGCCAAACTTGAAAGAGAAATTATTGAGCGGAAAAAAGCAGAGGAAGAAGTCCGCAAATCATTAGAGCGTGAACGAGAACTAAATGAACTCAAATCGAAATTCGTTTCAATTGCTTCGCATGAGTTTCGGACGCCTTTGAGTACAGTCATGAGCTCTGCTTCGCTCATCCAACAATACAAAGACAAGAACGACCTCGAAAAGATTGACAAGCATATTCAAAGGATCAAGTCATCGGTTGACCACCTGACATCCATCCTGAACGATTTCCTGTCGCTGGGAAAACTGGAAGAAGGCAAAGTTGATATCCAGCCTGAAAAAATTCCTGTTCAAAACTTCCTGAAAGAAATAAGTGAAGAGATGACATCGCTCAAAGACGGGCAGCAAATAAAAATCGACTGTCAGGCTGATTTGTCTATTCAAACCGATCCGCGCATCCTACGAAACGTTCTTTTCAACCTGATCTCGAACGCCAGCAAATATTCTGATCGCGATAAGGTTATTTATCTTGGCTGCGTATTACAACAGAATCATTTGGTTTTTTCAGTGAGCGATGAGGGCATCGGAATTCCTGTTGAAGACCAGAAGTATTTATTCGATCGATTCTTCCGGGCCAGCAATGCCATCAATATTCAGGGTAGCGGTCTCGGGCTCAATATTGTAAAACGATATGTAGATTTGCTGCGAGGCACTATAACATTCACAAGTGAATACCAAAAAGGAAGTACGTTTACAGTTTCAATGCCCCAGAAATGAAAAAAATATTACTGATTGAAGATAATCCGGAAGTTCGCGAAAACACAAGCGAGATACTGGCACTTGCCAGTTACAACGTAGTCACCGCAGAAAATGGGAAAATTGGTGTGGAGTTGGCACAACGCGAAAGACCTGACCTGATTATTTGCGACATCATGATGCCCGAGCTGGATGGCTATGGTGTGCTGCACATTTTGGGTAAGAATCCCGAGACCGCAACCATTCCCTTTATTTTTCTAACCGCTAAAACAGAGAAATCGGATTTTCGAAAAGGGATGAACCTGGGTGCAGATGATTACCTCACAAAACCATTCGATGACACGGAATTGCTCAACGCCATTGAAACGCGTTTGCGAAAAAGTGAAATCCTGAAAAAATATGATGTTACGCCCCATGGGCTTGACGAATTTATCAAAGATGCCAGCCAGCTTCTTAATTTGAAAGAATTGGGTAAGGATAAAAAGGTAAAGGCTTTCAAAAAGAAGATGGAGATTTTTTCTGAAGGCGATATGCCCAACTCTATGTACTTAATCAAATCTGGCAGTGTCAAGATTTTCAAATCACATCCTGGAGGGAAAGACCTGATTGTAAGCCTCTACAAAATCAACGAGTTTTTTGGTTTTGAGTCACTTCTTGAAAACGCTACCTATACAGTTTCGGCTATTGCCATGGAGGATTCGGAATTAATCATCATTCCGAAGCAGGATTTCCTTACGCTCATCGGCAGCAACCTGGAAGTTTCTCATACATTCATCTCGCTGCTGTGTAATAAAATTAAGGAGAAAGAAAATCAACTGCTCAACCTCGCGTATAACTCCGTTCGTCAGCGCACAGCAGATGCCTTGCTTAAAGTTTTCAAACTCAAAGAGACTGAGAAAAAACTTTCCATCTCGCGCGATGATTTATCGAAAATCGTGGGTACAGCATCCGAGTCAGTGATCCGCGTTCTCTCTGACTTCAAAGACGAAGGGGCTATCGATATTGAAACTGGTAAAATTATTATTCTGAAACCCGAAAAACTGGAAAAGATTGTCCGGTGGAATGTTGCCCGCGATTAAGGGCAAATAGAGATTTGATCCACGCCCGCTGTTGTAGGTACAACGCCTGGTTCTACCAATAATACCCGTACAATTAACAAGCATCCGGCTGCCAGTTGCATGATCACCATCAGTCTGGGAACGTTGAGATTAAATCGTTTCGTCAGCGCGGGAATAATTGATACCAGTCCCAGCATGGCTGGCAGTGTACCTGCTCCAAAAGCTGCCATGAAAACAAACCCGCCTGCAGGGGTTGCTAATGTGATGCATGTGGTGAGTGCTAAAAAGGTTAATCCGCACGGCAAGAGTCCGTTTAAAACTCCAAGCATAAAAACAGAACTGTATTTTTTATCGCGCAGGAAATAAGCGAACCGGCTTTTCAAAAAAGCAGAAAGTCGCATCAAAGGTACCAATACTGGTGTTCTGAAATTACTTCTTGTAATACCGATTACAACCAACGATACTCCCAGGAGAATTGAAACGGCATACTGAAAAATGGTTGGTAGCGTGGCGCCTAAGGCACTCACACCTGCTCCTAAAATACAGTACATCAAAATCCTGCCAATGTTATAAATTACTTTACTGGTAATGATATCTCCTCTCCTGCCCGTCACCGCATAGGCCAATGGGCTGCACATACCAACGCAGTGCAAACTCCCGGCCAAGCCTAATATAAATGCAGTGGTAAGCATCAGAGGTAAATTGTTTTCTCCAGGTAATACTCCCGATTATTCATTGACCATTTGAATTGTGCTTTGTACATGCCTTTCTCGTGATCGTGCAAATCAAAAATCAAAACAGTGTCCGCGGTTGATTTGATAGCAAATATTAAATCAGATGCGGCATTGGAAGGTTTGAAAAGTTTCAACTCACCCTGCTGCAGATTACTCAATTCCTTGTAGGCAATCAGAACCGAGCTGTTCACTACCGAAATGTCAGGCTTAACGGATAACGCAAGCGTATTTTTATCGCGCTCAATTTGTTTCTGAAAGTCAAGTTCCTGCTTATAATAATCATTAGCAACCAGGCTAATATCTTCCCGGACACATACAAACACCAGTGTCCCAATAAAAATGGCAAACAAAATAAACGACACAACAATCCACTTTCCCCAATTCATACGCTTTACTTTTTAACAGAAGATTTACCAACCGGGCCAATAAACTTGATTTTCACTGTCTCAATTAATTTATCCCCATGATAAATGCCAGCCTCGACAACAGTTCGAGCGCTTTTGATATCCGCTGCAGGTATCTTAATAAAATAAACAGCTTTAAGCATTCCCTCTGCCGGAACAACAACATCTCCTCCATCAGCACGTGACATCGTTGCGGTTGCGGGAGATTCCACTTTCACACGAAGTGGTAACTGCTCAAATGTTTTATTGACGAACTCCACGTTATAAAGGTTGGTAATGAAACCATCGTCTGTTTTTTGATAGAGTGTTCCTGAAACCTTAAAGACAGTTGTTTCAACATCGGAGCGAGTTAGCAGCGTAAAACTTAAGAGCGACAAAAGTGCAATAAGCACTAATGAGTAACCAATCACACGAGCATTGAACAAGTGGAGAACACCATTCTTAATGGAATTATAAGAGGCATACCGGATGAGTCCTTTTGGTTTTCCGATTTTTACCATTACGTCATCGCATGCATCAATACAAGCTGTGCAATTCACACATTCAAGTTGCGTACCATTTCGGATGTCGATGCCAGTAGGGCAAACGTGGACGCATAATTTACAATCAATGCAATCTCCTTTTTTCTCCAGCGTTGGTTGATTCTTTTTGATTTTGCCTCTGGGTTCTCCCCGAATCCAGTCGTAGGCCACCACAATTGATTCTTTCACCAGCAGCACACCCTGCAATCGTCCATACGGACAAACCACAATACAAACCTGCTCGCGGAAAAATGCGAAAACGTAATAGAAAATAAATGTGAAGGATGTGAGCCCGATAAACCCCGCCATATTCTCAGTAGGCGATGTTGTAATGATAGCAAGCGTTTGTTTCGCTCCAATCATGTAGGCCATCACCAGGTGTGCAATCAGGCTTGATATAAGCAAGAAAATAAAATGCTTCAGCGATTTCTTAAAAATCTTTTGTCCGTTTAGCGGGCCGTCATTCAACTTCCGTTGATCCATGGCATTGCCCTCGATCAGGTATTCTATTTTTCGGAACACCATTTCCATGAACAAGGTTTGCGGGCAAAGCCATCCGCACCAGATCCTGCCAAAGACAACTGTAAATAAAATGATGAAAACAAAGAAAGTCAGAAGAGCGATGGCCAACACTACAAAATCCTGCGGCCAGAAAACCTGACCGAAGAGAATAAATTTCCTGTCAAATACATTGAAAAGAAACAACGGCCGTCCCCCAATCATGATGAAGGGTCCGCTCACCAATGCACCTAACAGAATTACCGTTACAACAATTCTCCAGAGATGAAAACGTCCGGCCGGCTTTTTGGGGTAAACCCATATCCGTTTACCATGCTCATCAACCGTAGCAATGGTATTGCGAAACTGATCATCGTATGTATATAATCCTTCCTCCTCTTTCATTCATCAATTTGCCGATGCTACAGTTTTTGTACTATCCGATTTTACAGCAGGTTCTGCAGGTTTTTCCTGTTGTCCCTGAGGTGCTTTCGCATCTTTTGGGTTTGATCCTTGCAGGCTCATTACGTAAAAGGCAACATCACGTACATCAGACGGTTTCATTACTTTGCCCCAGGCAGGCATTCCTTTTTCAACTACACCATTCTTGATAGTTGCAAAAATTTGCTTAATGCTGCCTCCGTGCAACCAATACTCATCTGTAAGATTCGGGCCAATGGCATTACCCCCGCCATCTGCACGATGACATGACTGACAGTTATTGGTGATGAATGCTTTCTTACCGCTTTCAAGAATTGCAGGATCATTAGAATATACCAGCGCATTCTCATCAATGACAGTAACAGGTTGTGAAGCAAGGAACTTTTGTTTTGCTTCTTCCGCCATCGTTACTTCATTTTCATATTCCTGGGTCTGCAAAGGCACTGAATCCGTAATATGATATACAATCACATACACAACAGCCCATACAATCGTTCCATAAAACAGCCATTTCCACCACGGTGGCAGGTGATTATCAAGTTCTTTAATCCCATCGTAACTATGATCGAGCTCGATAGATTTTTCATCTGCAACCGGCACGGATGCATTCAGGCGTTGCATAAAACTTTCAATCAAACCAGGTTCAGGCACATATACTCGTCCTTCTTTTGCAGCTTTCTCTTCAGCTGCCTTTCGAGCAAACAGGTTTAAAATCTTAATAATGTACATGGCCACGGCCATGATCAACAGCAATACAATAAAAATGAATCCTGTTAACACGTACATCGGAAACATCGGATCGCTGAAAATGGAAACCTCAGTTGCCTTTGTCTCCTGCGCAAAAGATGCCAGTGAAGTAATCAGGAAAATGCTGGTAATAAACAATTTTTTCATAGGTCAATCTTTTGAATGGGTGAGGTACTGTCCTGTTCATCGATCGGCATCGAAGCCATTTTTGCAATGAATTTTTTATCAACCGAGAAAACCCACCACAACAGGCACAGGAAGAAAATAAAGAAGATGACAAACGATATGATGGGCCATATCTGAATGTCGCTAATGTTTTGTAAGACGTTCTTGTACATGGCTTTTTATTGTTGAGTTGTGTTGTCGGCTACTTTTTGTGCTTTGATGTCTTTTCCGAGTCGCTGCAGATACGCAATCAATGCGATAATTTCGGCATCAGGTGCTACCTCGATTCCCTCAAGATTCAGATTGTCGGCAATTCGAAGTGCCTGCTTATCCAGGTCTTCGTTGGCCCTGTCTTCATACCCCTCTTCATAAGGAACACCGATGGCTCGTAGTGCTCTGATTTTTGCACCAGTTTTACCTTTGTCTATTGTCTGTTCAAATAGCCATGGGTAGGATGGCATAATGGAACCTGTAGAAACTGCATCGGGTGCCATCATGTGATTGTAATGCCAGCTGTCGGAATATTTCCCACCCACGCGTTGAAGGTCAGGCCCCGTTCGCTTCGATCCCCACAGGAATGGATGATCATAAACATATTCGCCTGATTTTGAATATTCACCATAACGCTCTGTCTCGGAACGGAATGGTCTTACTAACTGGGTATGGCAACTCACACAGCCTTCGCGTACATAAATATCACGGCCATGCAACTCAAGTGGTGTGTAAGGTTTTACGCTGCTGATGGTTGGCACATTGGATCGAATGATGAATGTTGGAACCAGTTCAGCAATACCTCCGATGAGAATCGCTACCAATGACAATACTGTAAACATGACAGGCTTGTGCTCTAATATTCTGTGATGCCATCCGCCTGATGTTGCAGTGTATTCTTTTGTGAGTGGCGCAGCCTGAGCTTCCTCGTCAGCCATAAAACTTCCTGCATACGCTGTCTTGATCAGGTTATATGTCATGATAATCGCACCCGTTAAGTACAACGCACCACCAAGAGCCCGAAGCATGTACAGAGGAATGATCTGAACTGTTGTTTCAAGGAAGTTCTTATAAACCAGGAAACCTTCAGGATTAAATTCTTTCCACATTAAACTTTGCACTACTCCTGATACATACATAGGAAGTGCATAGAAAATAATTCCAAGCGTTCCTAACCAGAAGTGAACGTTCGCAAGTTTAGTTGAATACAGGCTGGTGTTCCACATGCGGGGAACCATCCAGTAGAGGATCGCAAAAATCAGGAAACCATTCCAACCCAAACCACCTACGTGAACGTGTGCAACAATCCAATCAGTAAAGTGCGCAATGGCGTTAACGTTTTTCAGTGACAAGAGCGGACCTTCAAGTGTGGCCATACCATACGCGGTAACGGCTACAACCATGAATTTCAAAACGGGCTCTTCACGAACTTTGTCCCACACACCGCGAAGGGTTAGCAATCCGTTCAACATACCACCCCATGATGGAGCAATAAGCATGATGGAGAATACAACACCCAATGATTGGGCCCAGTCGGGCAATGTTGAATACAATAAGTGGTGCGGACCAGCCCATATGTAAATAAAGATCAATGACCAGAAGTGAATAATAGAGAGTCGGTAAGAATAAACCGGGCGATTCGCTGCTTTGGGTAAGAAGTAATACATCATTCCCAAATAAGGCGTAGTGAGGAAGAATGCGACAGCGTTATGGCCATACCACCATTGCACTAAAGCATCCTGCACGCCTGCATACCACGAATAGCTTTTGAAGAAACTAACGGGCATTTCAAACGAATTTACAATGTGCAGAACGGCAACGGTTACAAACGTTGCGATGTAAAACCAGATGGCCACATACATGTGGCGTTCCCTACGTTTTATGATGGTACCAATCATGTTCCATCCGAACACTACCCATACCAATGCGATGGCGATGTCGATTGGCCATTCTAACTCAGCGTATTCTTTTGAAGTTGTAATGCCCAACGGGAGTGTAATGGCAGCTGCGAGAATAATTAATTGCCATCCCCAGAAATGAATCCAGCTCAGCGTATCGCTGAACATGCGCGTTTTCAACAAACGCTGCATAGAATAGTACACACCTGCAAACATGGCATTTCCCACAAAGGCGAAAATGATGGCATTGGTGTGCAGTGGCCTTATGCGGCCAAAGGTTGTATACTGAAATTCAAAGTTAAAGACCGGGTAGAAGAGCTGGATGGCGGCCGTGAGGCCTACGAGCATACCAACCAAACCAAAAACTACTGTGACGATAATAAAGGCCCGAACAATCTTATTGTCGTAACTGAATTTTTCAATTTCCATAGGGAGGTTATTTGAAAGCTAATTTTTGCGGAATAAAAGTAGAGGCGCAATGGCTTCAGGGTCATGAGCGTAGTTAGTTAAAAAGATGATTTTCGTCAGGATTTCCATTTCCAAAACCCGTGTTAAAAAAACTCACAATAAATCTCCCACGCCTATGACTGTAGTCATACTCCGATCAAAGTCATCAGAATAAATTTAGCCAATAAAATTAAAATACCATGACAAGCATTATCCTGGAATTAAGCGAATCGTCTGTAGCAGACGTAGCCATTCAGTACCCCCAAGCCTTGGGTGTTTTCCATAAATACAATATTGATTTTTGTTGCGGTGGAAAGCGCTCGTTTAGAGAAACTTGCGTAAAGAAAGGCTTAAATGCCGATACAATTTTAGATGAGATTGTCCACAGCAAATCTGTCGGGAGTCCAACCATTCTGCGATTTAATTCATGGGATACTGCATTTCTCGTGGATTTCATTATTCAAAATCATCATGCCTATGTGAAGGAAACTATTCCTCAGTTGCGGGAGTTACTTGACAAGATATGCTCCGTTCACGGGGAAGATCATATTGAGTTGCCTGAAATACGTGATGATTTCAACGACCTGGCCGATGAGCTGCTCACGCACATGAACAAAGAGGAGATGTTTCTCTTTCCGGCAATCAAAAACCGCGCTCAACGAGAAGTTTCGTATGTGCCCCTGGACGGGCCTATCAGTGTGATGGAAGACGAGCACGAAATAGCGGGAGACCTCACGAAATCTATTCGTCAGCTAACCAAAAATTATACAATCCCCCGCGATGCCTGCCCGACATTCCAGTTGACATACAAAAAGCTAGAAGAATTTGATCATGATTTAATGCAGCACGTTCACCTGGAAAATAACGTGTTGTTTGAAAAACTGAAAAGCATTTCCTGATTTAACGAGCAATACGATGGAACTCAATCAGCAAATTCTCAGCGATATTATTGTTTACATGAAGTATGCACGGTATCTGCCAGAGCTGAAACGCAGAGAAACCTGGGATGAAATCTGCACGCGCTATGAAAACATGATGATTGAAAAATATCCCACTGAAGCAAAGAACATTGAGGATGCTATGCTGTGGGTTCGTGAAAAGAAAGTGTTGCCTTCTATGCGCGCTATGCAATTTGCAGGCTCCGCTATTGCCCGTAATAATTCACGTATTTATAACTGTGCCTATCTTCCTGTAGACGATATCCGTGCTTTTTCAGAAACTATGTTTCTCCTGTTGGGGGGAGTAGGTGTTGGGTATTCCGTTCAATACCATCATGTGGAAAAACTTCCCCCTATTCATAAAGCAGAAAAAAATAGGAGGTTCCTTGTTGGCGATAGCCTGGAAGGATGGGCTGATGCCATCAAAGTTCTATTGAAAGGATATTTTGGCATCAGCGATTACATACCGTTGTTTGATTATTCCGATATCAGACCAAAAGGCGCCAGACTTGTTACGGCTGGTGGTAAAGCGCCAGGTCCGGAGCCTTTAAAAATTTGTGTGGCTCACATTCAGGCGTTGCTTGATCGCAAAAAAGATGGTGAGCAACTCACACCACTTGAGTGTCATGATTTAATGTGCCATTTGGCTAACGCTGTGCTGGCTGGAGGGATCCGCAGGTCTGCCATGATTTCTCTTTTCTCCTATAACGATGAGGAAATGTTAACCTGTAAATATGGTAACTGGTGGGAGTTAAATGAACAACGTGCACGAGCAAACAACTCGGTGGTGCTGCCACGACATGAAACTACCCGCGAGGAGTTCTTTAACCTCTGGAAAAAAATTGAATTGTCGGGATCAGGTGAGCCGGGATTTTATTTTACGAACGATACCGATTGGGGAACCAATCCTTGCTGCGAAATTGCGTTGAGACCTTTTCAGTTTTGCAATCTGTGTGAGGTAAACGTGTCGGATGTTGAAACACAGGAAGATTTGAATGCCCGGGTTCGTGCGGCTGCCTATCTGGGAACCCTGCAGGCCGGGTTCACGAACTTCCATTATTTGCGTGAAGCCTGGAAAAGGACAACGGAACAAGATGCATTAATTGGTGTTGGAATGACGGGTATCGCATCCGGAAGAATCAGTGAACTGGATTTGAACGAGGCTGCTCAGGAAGCCAAGGATACCAACCTTAAAACTTCTGCAGCAATCGGAATTGAGTTTGCAGCCCGCTGCACTACCATTAAACCATCTGGAACATCGTCCCTTGTATTGGGTACATCATCGGGTATTCACGCCTGGCACAGCAACTACTACATTAGGCGAATCAGGATCGGAAAAAATGAAGCCTTGTATGAATATTTGCGAACGATGCATCCGGAACTTTTAGAGAATGACATGCTGAACAGCAAACAAGCCATCATTTGTATACCTCAACACGCTCCTGAAGGAAGTACGTTGCGAAACGAAGATGTGATGGACTTACTTGAACGTATCAAAAAATTCAATCAGGATTGGGTGCGGAAAGGCTTTCGCAGAGGCAATAATGCCAACAATGTATCTGCAACAGTTTCGATTGAAGATGGCAACTGGGGACGTGTGGGTGAATGGATGTGGAAGAACAAAGCATCCTATAATGGCTTGAGTGTGCTGCCGTTTGACACCGGAAATTATAAGCAGGCACCGTTTGAAGACATCACACAGGAAAAATTCCTGGAACTCGAAAAGTGCCTGCGATCAATTGATTTGACAGGCGTGTATGAGGCAGATGACGAAACAGATCATCAGGCTGAAGCCGCATGTGCAGGAGGAGCGTGCGCAGTTGTTTAACCTGACTAAAATCATTTTTTATTGATCAACGTGTATCTACTTTTCGGTGCAATTCAAAAAAATTGATACCGCTCAGGATTTTAGAAGCCTATAAAGGGAGACTTGTTCGCGTTCGCGAAAATCAAATGCTGTTTGAGGCCGGTCAGAAAGCGAGTGATTTTTACCAGGTTGAAGAAGGCCAGGTGAAAATGTTTATCGTGAACGAAGAGGGACAGGAATTTACCCACGGAGTTTTTCAGGCTGGAGAGAGTTTTGGAGAGCCTGCGTTGCTGGGTGATTTCCCTTATCCCAGCAATGCCATGGCGATAACTTCCGGAAAAGTATGGAAGGTTGCGAAACATGACTTCTTTCAATTGCTGAAGGAAAATTTTGATCTGCACCTGAAGCTCGATTATGTATTGTGCCAGCGACTTCAATATAAGTCCATGATCTTAACGGAAGTTTCTACCCATGAGCCTGAGCATCGGCTTACTACGATCATGAAATACCTGAAAATGAAGATTGCACAGAAAGGTGAAGGCAAAGCAATTATTCCGTTTACACGGCAGCAACTGGCCGATATGACCGGGCTTCGGGTGGAGACAGTAATCAGAACTATCAAAAAAATGGAGCAAGGCGGAAAGCTTACGCTCGAAAATCATAAAATAAAATTTTAGCATGATGACACCGCATTTTTATCAGGTCAATGTTTCATGGAGTAAGGATCGCAAAGGGATCATGTGTTCTCCTGAGTTAAAAGACGCGAGCAAACTCGCAGGTGGTTGTATAGAAGTAGCCACACCCCCTGAATTTCCGAAAGGCATTCCGGGTATCTGGTCGCCAGAGCATCTTTTCACAGCAGCTGTGAGCAGTTGCCTGATGACAACTTTTTTAGCAGTAGCAGAAAATTCAAAACTTGATTTCGTTTTATTTGAATGCAACTCGAAAGGAAAGCTTGAAGAGGTTGACGGCAAACTGGAAATGTCGGAAGTGATTTTGGAACCCCGACTGGTAGTCAGACATGATCGCGATCGGGAACGTGGTGAGAAAATTCTTCAAAAAGCTGAATCGGCTTGTTTAATAACCCGATCAGTGAAAGCAAAAGTGACCATGATCCCACACGTTACGGTGGGATCATAGTTCCTTATTTTACTTCGATAAGTCCCATTTTATACTGAAACATCGTAGCGATGGCCTCTGCGCGGGTTTTAGCTTCCTGCGCAACTGGTCCGGCAAACTGATCGTCCATGCTTTCTTTAAAAAGCTTTAGCCATCGATCAAAATGTTCTGTCTTGATTACTAAGTCAATATGTTTCGTCATTGGACTTCCGTTGTAGCTCCTATCGCCTAGTAAAATAGAAGACCAGAAATCATACATGATTGGCAGGTGATGTGGCCAATAGACATTAATGAAAACCGGTGACAGGAGTTCATCTTCCATCACCCGATCATAAAATGTCACAACCATTTTCTCAACGTCTTTTCGTGTTTTGATATCTTCCATAAAGAAAATTTTTTAAAAGTAAGTGAATCTGAAACTCAATCCGGTAATCACAAGGGCTACTGCCAACACGGTTATAAGAATAACGTGCAGTGCCAATAAAGAAAGTCTTTCAACGGTTAGACGGGGTATGATGAAAAATCGTGCATGAATTCCCAACGCCATCGTTGATATCAACAACCCCAACTTGATCCATAAATAAACATGATGCGAAGTTGAGAGATTCCCCCATTCTGAAAACGGAACGTAGATCAGTGCCATGCTAATACCTGTGATCACCTGGATCAATAAAGCTGGTATTCCAATCCGCTCATAACGCGATTCAAAATTCAGAATGATCGAAATATCTTTTGTCTTCAAGGCCTGTGGAAGAAATCCAATCGACAATATTAAATGGCCCCCGGCCCAAATCGTGGCGCCCAACACATGGAACAGAATCAGCCACTTCACAACTAAAGATCTTTTCGATTAAAAATTCGCTGCGCTAAGCCGATGGGCAGCATAATCCACACAAGCAGTACAAGTGTTGAGAAAAGCATTCCTAACGACCCACCAAAAAATTCCTGGTAGAACGCTCCAGTGTATCCCATCAATGCTGATATATCTAATTGCAATAACATGATGATTCTCGCCAAGTCAACCGGATTAAACGCAATCAGCACAAGTGTAACTTTCTCCAGCGGATAGTCACTGAAACTGTACACAACCCACAAGAGTAATCCATCATAGATCAGCGAAAAATAAAACCAGAACAA
>DASTYM010000215.1:0-16037 GCA_035764995.1 Cyclobacteriaceae bacterium
TATTTGTTCTGATGTTGCCTTCTTCACTCCCCAGAAACTGAGCTTCCAGTGATACAGGAAAATTCTGATCATCAGCCATGCTCTCGGCCGACTGCGAATGGAACATCACACCGCTGTTTGCAAAAGCCCAACCTGGAGATCCCTTTGTGCGATCTTTTGAAAATCTATATTCAATGCGAAGGCGATAATTTGAAAATAGATCCTTGTAAAATAAGTGACCAAATTCACCTCGGAAAGAATCGTATTCAGAATAAGAGACTTTTAGCAGGCCATCTTCAACCCTGAAAGTATTCTTGTAGTTCTCTCCAGGTTTATAGCCAGCGATTTTGGGAGTCCAGCCTGTAAGGTCTTTACCATTAAAGAGTTGAACATATTCGGCTGGCGTTTCCTTTGGGCCCGAACAGGCGATGAGCAGGATAAAAAACAGGAGAGAAAGAATTCTTGTCATGACTTTATTCATTTTGTTCCTACAATATAACATTCTGAAATAATTTCCTGCCACTGGGACAATTTTCGATCTGGAGTGCTACCTGAAATTTAACCGCAAAGATCGCAGAGGAAAGCCACGCAAAGTGCGGAAAGTAAAAGCATTTCTCTGTGTTCTTTGCGCAAAACTCAGCGTTCTCTGCGGTAAAATATAGCCTCACTTCTTCTCAATCAATTTTTTCAAATTCCTAAACGATTGATGCGGCCCATCAGCCATCGCTATATTAACTAATAAAGGAGGAACGTATCCTCCCGGATCAATATTCATTTTGTATATAACCTGAAGGGTATTGTTCGAGCGGGTAATTGCCCAGCTTGCCTGTGAATAGGGAACACGAATTAAATCTTCGTTTCGGGGGAAATCAGAAGGCAATGTGTTGATATAAAAGTTAGCTTCATTCTGATTCTGAATATAAGCTTTAAAATGAACAATCATTTCACGATTATCGAGCGGCCATGGAGCATCGATTACTACTCGATAGATCATTTCATTGTCGTTGATGTACTTCACCAGGTTTGATTCTATTACCTTGTATTGCCATTTCAAATATTTCGGAACCGTGAAGAGAAATGTCTTCAACTCACTAATCGGTACACCCTTAATTGAGAACTCTGCTTTGAGCGATCGGAATTTACTAGTATCCGATTTGCAGGTATAAACTTTCACACCATCTTTATCTTTTTTCAATACACAGTCACTTTGTGCAGATAAATAGAAGGAGATAAGACAGCAGACGGAAAGTAAAATGAATTGTCGCACAACTATTCGTTTAACTCAAACTTCAATTCATCATAAGCCGATTTCAATTCCTGCAACGTCTTTTGATCGTTTAACTTTTTGGCAAGGTCCATACCCTTTGAGTAAAGGGTTAACGCAACTTCGTTCTCGTTCAGTTCTTCTTTCAGCTTCCCCGCATGATAATAGGTGGGAAGGTAATCAGGGAATTGGGTTAACAGCTTGGTAAAGAATTCTTCACTTTTACCCACATCCGTTTTATAATATTCAAGTGCAAGCCCATAAATGTTGAATGGGTCTTTCGGGTCTTCCTCATAGAATTTGATCAATTGATCGAGTCTCGTTTCAGCCATGGGCACGAATTTAAGCGGTCATTAACAAAATTCAGATTTTAACGGGTTTTTCGCTTGCAATAGTTGGATTTTACTATTTTCACAGCCAAATTGAACAACCACATCGAATTGTAGCGAAATGAAAATTCTTGTTTGTATCACTCACGTCCCGGACACAACTTCTAAAATCAATTTTCTTGACAATAACACAAAGTTTGACGCCAATGGCGTACAATTTATCATCGGCCCGTACGATGACTACGCATTGGCACGAGCAATTGAACTAAAAGAATCAACAGGTTCTACAGTGACTGTACTTAATGTTGGTACAGCCGAGACTGAACCAACCCTCAGAAAAGCACTTGCAATTGGTGCCGATGACGCAATCCGTGTTAATGCCGAACCTGCAGATTCATTTTTTGTTGCTTCGCAGATCGCAGAGCAAGCCAAAGCAGGAGGTTATGAATTAATCCTGATGGGTCGCGAGTCTATTGATTATAATAGCGGTGTTGTTCATGGTATTGTAGGTGAGATGCTTGGAATTCCATCGGTGTCTCCTGTCATGAAACTGGATATCGAGGGCACAAAAGTGAAGATGGCCCGTGAAATTGAAGGCGGTAAAGAATATGTGGAAGCGAACCTTCCTTTAGTAGCCGGATGCCAGGAGCCAATCGCAGAATGGAAAATCCCGAACATGCGTGGTATCATGTCAGCTAAAACTAAACCTCTGAAAGTCGTGGAGCCAAAAGCAGTTGATAGCGGAGTGAAGGTTCAAAAATTTGAACTGCCACCACCAAAAGGCGCTGTGAAAATGATCTCCGCAGATAATGTTGGAGAATTGGTAACATTGTTAAAGAACGAAGCAAAAGTACTTTGAAAGAATTGAATATTGGAATTTGGTAATTGATAATTAAGAAATATGAACGTACTAGTATTTGCAGAGAGTGACGAAGGAAAAATCAGAAAAGCATCATTGGAAGCGGTTGCTTATGGAAAAGCCATTGGAAACGTAACAGCGATTGCTCTCGGCAATGTGGATAAAGCAGAACTGGAAAACCTTGGAAAGTACGGAGCTCAAAAAGTTCTGCACGCAAAAGACGATCGCCTGAGCCATGGCGTCATTCAGGCATACACTTCTGTTCTGGCAAAAGCAATGGATGATGAAAAGGCTGATGTGCTCGTGTTGGCAAACTCATCGTTAGGAACTCCGGTTGCAGCTCGTGTTGCTGCAAAAGCAGGCGCGAGCTTAGCTACTAACGTTGCAGATCTTCCAAATACCAGCGGTGGTTTTACCGTAAAGAAAAGCATCTACACTGGAAAAGCATTTGCGCAGGTTGAATTGAAGAATGCGAAGAAAGTAATTGCCATCCGTAAGAATGCTGCGGAAGCAAAAGAAGTTGGCGGAATGGCAACAGTAACGGATTATCCTGTTACTTTATCGGATGCCGACTTTGCAACGAAGATCACATCAACAGAGAAAGCAACAGGTGATATTTTATTGCCGGAAGCAAACATTGTAGTATCGGGCGGACGAGGCATGAAGGGTCCTGAACATTGGGGCGCACTTGAAGCGCTTGCGAAAACACTTGGCGCTGCCACAGGTTGCAGTAAACCTGTTTCTGATATGGGGTGGCGACCACACCATGAGCACGTGGGGCAAACCGGTGTGAAAGTAAGTCCACAGCTATACATCGCCATTGGTATCTCGGGTGCCATTCAGCACCTGGCAGGCGTAAACTCATCGAAGTGCATAGTTGTTGTTAATAAAGATCCGGAAGCACCGTTTTTTAAAGCAGCAGACTATGGAATTGTTGGCGATGCATTTGATGTATTACCCAAATTGAACGAGGCGATAAAAGCAGCGAAGTAATTGTGAAGAAAATAAAACTTGAAATACTAGGTCTATCTTCCAGTCAGTCACAGACGAGTTCATTTGCGTTGGTGCTGGGCGAAACAGAGGGCAATCGCAGACTTCCCATCATCATCGGAATGTTTGAAGCACAGGCAATCGCCATCGAAATCGAAAAGATTATTCCCAACCGGCCGATGACGCATGACCTCTTCAAATCATTTGCCAATAACTTTCACTTCACAGTCGAAGAGATTATCATTTCAGATTTAAAAGAAGGTGTCTTCTTCGCGAAAATTGTCTGCTCAGATGGATTGAAGAAAATGGAGGTAGATGCCCGTCCTTCCGATGCTATCGCAATCGGGCTCCGATTTGATTCCCCCATTTTTACATACGAAAATATCCTGGCAGAAGCCGGTATTGTTTTAACAGACGAGGCTGAAGAGGAAGTTGAGAAAAAAGCAGAGTCGAAATCAAAGGCAAAAAAAGAAGTAACAACTTCCCGCAAGGGTGAAGACTTTAAAAACTATTCAGTTGAGCGTTTGAACGAGTTGTTAAAAGACGCTATCGATAAGGAAGACTACGAACGCGCAGCAAAAATCAGGGATGAACTGAGTAAACGCAATTAAGTTGTCACTGGTTTCCGGTCACCGGTCACCGGCAAACTGGAAACTGGCGACCGGCAACCGGTAACCAATTATGCCTCTCACCTCCAAAGAACGCTTACTCGCAAAGCATTTCTCCCAATACGTTAGCGAACATAAAAAAGAATTTATTGAGAAAGTATTATCGCAACGAACGCGTCATGTAACTGTTGCGCTCGAAGACATCTATCAATCACAAAACGCCAGTGCGGTTGTTCGTACCTGTGAATGCATGGGTTTGCAGGATATTCACATCATTGAGAATACAAGCTCGTATCAAACCAACACGCGTGTTCTGAAAGGTTCCAATAAATGGATGGATTTGATTCGCTACCGAAAGAAGGGAGTTAATAATACGGAAGCGTGTATTCGGCAATTAAAAGAATCTGGTTACACCATTTATGCAGCTGATCCTGCTGAAGAAGGAATCTCCATTCATGATATTGACATCGTTGCTGGTAAAACAGCTATTCTTTTTGGAAATGAATTGCATGGCGTTTCGAATCATGCACTTGCACAGTGCGATCATAAGGTTCGCATTCCTATGTACGGGTTTACCGAAAGTCTGAATATTTCTGTAAGCGTGGCCATCTGCCTCAATACATTAATCAATAAACTCCATCAGGGGCCCTGGGAAAAGTATGGGCTGGGAGAGGATGAAAAGGAAGAACTCACCCTTCAATGGTACAGGAAGGTTGTTCGTAAGTCAGATTTGCTGGAACGCGAGTTTCTACGAACAATTCAGTAATTTTGTACGTTGGCTTTAGAAAGACTTTCATGAAATGGCTGAAGAGGGCGGTTGCTATAGTACTCGTGCTGGGTTTCCTTTTTTTCTGCATTACAAATATCTGGGTTGTCAGTAGCACGAAGGATCAGGTTTTGTCTGCTTATGATCAGCTCCCTGACCATCGGGTCGCTTTGGTATTAGGCACCAGTCATAAAACCACAGCTGGATTACCGAATCAATTTTTTGAGAAGCGAATGGATACTGCTGCCGAATTGTATAAAGGTGGTAAGATTGATCATTTTATTCTCAGTGGCGATAACCGTTCAAAATTTTATAACGAACCGGTTGAAATGCGCAAGGCTTTAATTAACCGAGGTGTTCCTGCCTCCGCTATTACATTGGATTTCGCTGGTTTGCGCACACTGGACTCCGTTGTAAGAAGTAAGGAAGTATTTGGCCAGAGCAAAATCATCATTATTACGCAACCTTTTCATAGTTACCGGGCCTTATTCATCAGCGACTATTATAACATAGAAGCAGTGGCCGTTGGAGCCTCCGATCCTGACCTGGAGATTTCTTTTAAAGTGCGAATCCGTGAATACTTCGCTCGTACAAAAGCAGTACTGGATTTGTACGTCCTGAAAACCAATCCCCGGTTTTTAGGAAAGAAGGAAGAGATAGTCATCAACTCGTAACAAATCCCGTTTCTTACCGTTGTTCTTATTTTTTACTTTTGTCGTTTAAACACATTTGTGAATCAACCCTCACAGTCCAAATTAATCATACTCCTTTCAATTGCTGGTTTACTGTTTTTAGCTCAAACAGCTAAGGCTCAGGAAACAAGTGTAAAGGGAAGGGTCATGGATGCCAGTTCTGGCGACCCCATACCGTTTGCCAATCTGCTTTTTAAGGGCACTTCAGTTGGGGTAACAACAGATTTCGAAGGAAATTTTTCACTCAAGACAAATCTCCCGGTAGATTCATTGATTGCGAGCTATGTTGGGTATAAGTCCCGCACCAAATTTGTGAAGCGGGGTACTGCGCAGGTGGTCAATTTCCAGTTAGAGGAAGAAACGACACGTCTGAAAGAGGTAGTAATCACCGCGGGTGAGAATCCGGCATTCGCAATCCTGAGAAAAGTTGATGACTACAAAAAAGAGCACGATAAGCGAAGACTTTCGGCATACGAATGTGAAGCTTACACCAAAATAGAAATTGCGATCGATAACATGACTGATAAGTTCAGAGAAAGAAAGGTCATGCAGAAGATTACACAGGTTCTCGATAGCATTGAGCGCATTGCAGGTGAAGATGGTAAGCCCATTCTTCCCATGTTCATCTCCGAAAACGTATCAAAACTTTACTACCGTACCGATCCGCAGTTAAAAACAGAAACGATCCTTCACTCAAAAATAAATGGCTTGGGTATTGAAGATGGTTATATGTCAACCCAGCTTATTGGTGCATCTTTTCAGGAATATAACTTTTATCAAAATTGGCTGCACATTGTTGGAAAGGATTTCATTTCTCCCATTGCCGATGGGGGACGACTCTTTTATGAATATGACCTGACCGATAGTGTTTTTATCGATAACTTTTATTGCTATCGCATCGACTTCACACCTAAAAGTCCGCAAGACCTGGCCTTTACGGGATCGATGTGGATTACCAAAAATGAATATGCATTAAAACAAATTGATGTTAGTATTGGAAAACAAGCCAACCTGAACTTTATCGAAAAGATAAAAATTCAACAGGAGCTTGAACCAACAGGTGAGGGCGCCTGGTTCCCCATGAAGAATCGCGTGTTGCTCGATGTAAGTGAGTTGAGTAACAACACGGCCGGTTTGTTGGCTAAATTTTATTCATCCAATAAGGATATTATCACTAACCAACCTCACGAGCCATCCTTTTATGCCCGTGCTATCGTGACCGATGAAAAAGCATACGATAACAAAGAGGAAAATTACTGGGATTCGTTGCGTCATGAACCATTATCGGCTACTGAAAAAAATGTTAACAGGATGATTGATACGTTGCGGAACATTCCTGTTGTAAAAACATACACCGACATCGTGATGATTATCGTGGATGGATACTATGAAGTTGGTAAAGTGGATGTAGGTCCTTACATCTCAACAATGGCAATCAATAATATTGAAGGCTTCCGTTTGCAGGCAGGTTTTCTAACGAACTCCGGCTTTAGCAAAAAGTGGGTGCTGGGATCGCAATTCGGTTACGGTTTTAAAGATGAGAAATTCAAGTATTCGGTCAATGTTCAGCGAATATTATCAAAAGAGCGATGGAGTACGGTAAGCATCGGGCATCGAAGTGATATTGCCCGTGTGGGTGTTGATGATGAAGCCCTCGCTGATAATTATGTATTCCTGGCGTTGCAACGATTTGGTAATTACCGAAGAGGATATTATTTCGATGAGTCACGGTTCAGTATTCAACGTGAATTTGTAAAAGGGTTTACGCAACGTGCAGCTTTCCGTTATAAAACATTCGATCCTACCTTTGCATTTGGCTACAAGAACCCGGAAGATCCTACGCAAGTACTAGGCTCATTTCAAACAGCCGAGGCGATTTTTGAATCAAGGTTTGCACGTGATGAAATCTTTTTGCAGAACGAAACTGAACGGCTGAGCTTAGGGACAACAAAATGGCCTGTAATTATACTTCGATATACCCATGGCTTTCAAGGTTTTAACGGAAGCGACTTTAGTTACAATAAATTGTATTTCTCCATTAACAAACACTTCAAATATGGCGTGATCGGTAACGCGGATGTGGACTTTGCAGCAGAAAATATTTTCGATGCCTTGCCGTACCCGCTGTTGGGAACACACCTCGGTAACCAGACACCAATTTATTCTCCAGTACTCTTTAATTTGATGAACTTTGGTGAATTTGTCAGCGATCGCTACGTGTCCATGATGTATCGCCATAATTTTGAGGGGTTGCTCCTCAATAGAATTCCATTGATGCGAAAACTGAAGTGGAGATTGGTAGGGGGCGCGAATATATTATTTGGTTCGTTAAGCCAAAAAAATAAGGACCTGTTGGCTTCCCAAACCCCAACCGGAGCTGACGCTCTCGAAATCGGCTACTTAAATTGGAACAAACCCTACGTAGAGGTTAGCTATGGTGTGGAAAACATCTTCAAATTCTTCCGGGTAGATTTCGCTCACCGTCTAACGTACCTCGACTATAATCCCGATGTAAAAACCAGAAAGTTTGGTGTCCTGGTTGGTATCCAAATTAGCTTGTAGCCTCCTGTTACATCGGGAAAAATTGCATATTTGTGTCCTTATTTTTTAAGCGTTTATGAATATTAAGATCACATTGCCTGATGGGAGCGTTCGTGAGTATCCCTCAGGAGTTTCCGGAATGGACATCGCCAAGAGCATCAGTGAAGGCCTGGCGCGTGTATCACTGGCTATTGAAGTGAATGGAGAGCTTCGCGACCTTTCCCGTTCTATCGAAAAAGATTCAGCCATTAAAATCATGACCTGGAATGATGCAGGCGGCAAGTATGCCTTCTGGCATTCATCGGCACACTTAATGGCTGAGGCATTGGAAGAACTTTATCCTGGAGTAAAATTCGGTATTGGCCCTCCAATCGAAAATGGTTTTTACTACGATGTCGATTTGGGTGATCGCCCATTTGGTGAGGATGACCTCGCAAAGGTCGAGAATAAAGTAAAAGAATTAGCGAAGAAGGAGAGTACGTTCGCGAGAAGAGATGTGAGTAAAGCGGAAGCACTCGAATATTTTACTAAAAAAGGCGACCCGTATAAGCTCGAACTGATCAGTGGCCTTCAGGATGGAAGCATCACATTTTATCAGCAAGGGAATTTTGTTGACCTCTGTAAAGGCCCGCACATTCCGCACACAGGTTTCATTAAGGCAGTTAAGCTTCTCAATGTAGCAGGTGCGTACTGGCGTGGCGATGAGAAAAATAAAATGCTCACCCGCATTTATGGAATTACATTTCCAAAGCAGAAAGAATTGGAGGAGTATTTGTTCCTGTTGGAAGAAGCAAAGAAGCGTGATCATCGTAAACTGGGAAGAGAATTAGAATTGTTTGCGTTTTCCGAGAAAGTGGGAATGGGTTTACCATTGTGGTTGCCTAAAGGAACTTTGCTTCGCGAGCGCCTTGAACAATTCATGCGCAGAGCACAAGTGAAAGCTGGATATGACCCTGTTGTAACTCCTCACATCGGTGGAAAGTCACTGTATGTAACATCAGGTCACTACGAGAAGTATGGTAAGGATTCGTTTCAACCTATCCATACTCCCGATGAAGGAGAGGAGTTCCTGTTAAAACCAATGAACTGTCCGCACCATTGCGAGATATATAAAACCAAACCACGTTCATACAAAGAATTGCCGATTCGTTATGCTGAGTTTGGTACCGTTTACAGATACGAACAAAGCGGAGAGCTTCATGGGTTAACCCGTGTGCGCGGTTTTACCCAGGATGATGCCCACATCTTCTGCCGCCCAGATCAGGTGAAGGAGGAGTTCGTGAAAGTGATTGACCTGGTGCTTCATGTTTTCAAGTCATTGGGCTTTGAAAACTATACAGCCCAGGTTTCGTTACGCGACCCTAATAACAAGGCTAAGTACATTGGTGAAGATCACCTTTGGGATAAGGCTGAGCGCGAAATCCAGGAAGCTGCTGACGAGCGTGGATTAAAGACTGTCGCGGTACAAGGTGAGGCAGCCTTCTATGGCCCTAAACTTGACTTTATGGTCCGTGATGCCCTCGGCCGCAGCTGGCAGCTGGGAACCATCCAGGTTGACTATAACTTGCCTGAACGCTTTGAGCTGGAGTACGTTGGCTCTGATAATCAGAAACACAGACCTGTAATGATTCACCGGGCACCTTTCGGTTCATTAGAGCGTTTCGTGGCGGTATTGATCGAGCACTGTGCAGGTAACTTCCCACTTTGGCTTTCGCCTGATCAGATTGCCGTGCTTCCAATTTCAGAACGATTCAATGATTACGGACAGCTTGTAATCGATAAGCTTAAGGAGTTGGATATCAGGGGCTTTTTGGATGACCGCGATGAGAAGATTGGACGGAAGATCCGGGATGCCGAGGTTCAGAAAGTTCCTTATATGCTAATTGTTGGGGAGCGTGAGTCTGCAGAAAGCAAGGTTTCCGTTCGCAGACATGGGAAAGGCGACCTGGGAAGCCTGTTGTTGGAGGACTTTGTGAATCAGTTTAAAGTTGAAGCGGCAACCCCGTAAATCGATGGTCAGTATTCGGTAATCAGTTGTAATGTGTGAAAAATTATCACCGATTACCGAATACCACTTACCGATTACCATCTACACTTGGTATTTTGGAGAATTTGACGATATTTGCACCTCTTTTGTAGAATTTAAACAGTAAATCAGTATTAATAACACGTATAACAGGCCTCTACGCAGGGGACCACAACGGCCGGAAGAGCCTTATAAGATCAATGAAAGGATAACCGCACCTCGGGTGAGGTTAGTTGGGGAAAACGTTAAGGTAGATGTTTACCCCGTTCATCAAGCGCTTAAAATAGCACAGGAGCAAGGTCTTGATTTGGTTGAGATATCACCCAACGCTGATCCTCCGGTGTGTAAGGTTACTGACTACTCGAAGTTTAAATACGAGCAAAAGAAAAAACAGAAGGAAATCAAGTCGAAGGCACTGAAAGTGGTGATTAAAGAGATCCGCTTCGGTCCAAATACAGATGAGCACGATTTCAATTTTAAGTTGAAGCATGCCATCAACTTCTTGCAGGAGGGCGCTAAAGTAAAAGCGACTGTATTCTTTGCGGGAAGAACGATTGTCTACAAGGAGAGAGGTGAGATTTTGTTGTTGAAGTTTGCGCAGGGATTGGAAGAGCACGGAAAAGTAGAATTGATGCCTAAACTTGAAGGAAAGCGGATGTCGATGTTCGTAATCCCGAAACCGAAAAAATAGTTAATGGTTAATCGTTAATGGTGGCTGAAGCCGACTGATAGCGATTGCCGGGTAACAATTAACGAATAACAATTAACGATTAACGAATAGAGTAATGCCGAAAGTAAAAACCAAATCAGGAGCGAAGAAGCGATTCAAAGTTACCGGTACCGGTAAAGTGAAGCATAAGCGTGCTTACAAGAATCACATCTTAACCAAGAAAACAACCAAGCAGAAAAGACGTTTGGGAAAAAAATCAACCGTGAAGTCTGAGGACATGAAGAACGTAAAATTCATGCTTCCTCACGCGTTATAAAATATCACTGCCGTAACTGCGGCATTGAATTAGGTTTAATGTTTAACCCGATTGCTGAGCAACTAAGAGTCCTGATCCCGATAACTACCGGGAAGGGATCGCCAACAGTCAAAAATGTAAAGTAAAATGCCAAGATCAGTCAACAATGTTGCCTCGCGCGAAAGAAGAAAGCGCATCTTAAAGCTGGCCAAAGGTTACTTCGGCCGTAAGAAAAATGTTTGGACAGTTGCAAAGAATGCAGTCGAGAAAGGTCTCGTATATGCATACCGCGACAGAAAGCAAAAGAAAAGAGAGTTCAGAGCTATCTGGATTCAACGTATTAACGCTGGTGTTCGTCCGCACGGCTTAAGCTACTCTGCCTTCATTGGCAAGCTTAAGAAGTCAGGTATCGATCTGAACCGTAAAGTGCTGGCCGATTTAGCCATGAATCACCCGGAAACATTTACCGAAGTGGTGAACAAGGTGAAGTAATTAGAAGGGGCGAAAGCCCCTTTTAAATTTAGTTAGTAACAACCCATCCTTATCGGAAGGTATTTTAAAAAGATTGCCCCGTAAGACTATTTGTTTTTTTTCTTTTTATGGCTCTTCCCTGCTTGAAAAGAATCCAAAAACCTCCTAAGCCTCCTGATAATAAAAGGAAGTCAATATTTATTGGAACGTTATTACAACCTGGAGGCGGATGTGGTTTTGAGCAAGGATCTCCATTACCTTGACCACCACCATTTCCATTGCCTGGTTGAGCGCGAACGGACCCACCGATTAGAATAAGCAGCAGACCAATCAGAAGCCACTTCATTGTAATTCAAATTCTTTTCATGAAGATGGGTGATGGGCAACTAGATTCATTTACATTTTTATTGGTTAGTACCCTAAACCTAGTAGTTGGTACTTATAGAGAGAGTATTATGAAAATGTTGATTCAAATCTCGTTTGTGAAGCTTCCCATTTCATTTTAAGCGTTAAGAATGAAATCTTAATTTTGCCTAATGACAAAATCAAAAAAGATATTTCTGGGTGCTGCGGTTCTGTTCTTCGCGTTACTATTCTATGCGAGTTACGATATCTCAACCCGCACCACATTTCCGGGGTCAAAACCCCAACTGAAAGAACGAATTGAGAAAACCTATCTTCAGAAAGACACGATTCCAGCGGATTCTGCTTCAACCTCCGATAAAAGGACTAATTGAGCTATTGCATACCAGGTAGAGTTTTGTAATTTGTACTCGATTAAAGCCAACTGTAGACATGAAAATCCCCGCTTGTCGTGTACTTGCCGGGGATTTTCTATTAAAAGACTCTCTTTATCCTCAAATTTGGCGTTTCGTCTCTCTAAATTACTGACTAACGATTCGAGAATGGCAATATAAAAGGGAGAGTATACTTTTATCTCAGATTAAAGCCAACTATAGACAATGATTATCCCCCGGGGTCCAGGACTTCGGGGGATTTTCTGTTTTAGGGAGTTTTCAAATCAATCCGCCATGCCAGTTTTTTCTGGTGACAATCCTTTCTATCTGAAGTTCAAAAATTTCCATAACGCACGGTAAACTTGTTCATAACTAATGTGGTTACTTTTCTAACCCATTTAGGAGTAAATTTGATAACAGTGGCAACCCTTTTTTGCCACGCTGCGTCTCGTGCAAGAATCTATAAACCCGGAACCCTCTATGCAACTACTGATACAGAGTTGCAAAAACAATGACCGCGAGAGTCAACGGCTGCTCTATCAGCATTACTATGGGTATGCTATGAGCGTTTGTGTCCGCTACTGCCGGTCGTACGAGGAATCGAAGGAAGTAGTGAATGATGGTTTTATGAAAGTCTTTAAGAAGTTAGATCAACATGAAACCGAGTCGTCTTTTAAAGCATGGCTTCGCAGAATTATGATCAACTCGGCAATTGACCATTATCGCAAAGAAGTAAAGCATCATCATCAATCCGTCAGCGGTCATGAGATGTTGGGCGGGGCCGTGATAAACCCTGCATTGGATGATCTTTCATATGCAGAGTTGATTGGAATGGTGCAACGACTTTCACCAGGATACCGGGCAGTATTTAACCTGTATGTAATCGATGGATTCACGCACGAAGAAATTGGAAACATTCTGGGTATTTCAGAAGGTACTTCAAAGTCAAACCTGATGAAGGCCCGTGAAAATTTGAAAAAGATGTTAGAGAAAGTGAATAAGGGAGATTTGTATTCGAGATATGTCCGATAACGAATTAGATAATTTATTTAAAGAGGCAGCCGATGGATTTAAGCCACCAAACGATCCATCTGCATGGGCTGATATGTCTCGCAAGCTTGACCAGGCTGGAGTAGGAGCTTCTATCTGGAATTGGAAAACCATTTCTTCGACAGTAGTGGTTGGTGTAGCCGTGGTGGCAACGATTCTGTATGTATCAACATCAACCCCGGTAAAAGATTCAAATTTTGAAACAATATCATCTTCTCCTGATGCGTCACCAATCCAGGATGCGGAGAAAAAAGCAGCTCACAAGGCTTCTGAAAACAATCCCGAAATCAACTCTGCAGCCCAGAGTACAGGGCAGGAAAATGATTTAGCTGCGAAAGAAAAGGATCAACAAACGACTGAAAAACTTTCTTCTGAAGATTCAAAAAGCTCAAATGAAGCAAGCGCTCAAAAGAGCAATGCAGTACAAAGTAAGAATTTGAATGCACCTCCTGCTGCAGCGTCCCAACAAAAAAAATCTACATCCGCGAAAGCGCTGGATGACCAGAATGAAAGTGGCATGACTTCATCTTCGTTGAGTCGGAAGGATGAGATCAAAAGGGATGATAGAAAGACAACGAGCGCAGCTTTCGCTGGAGTAACTGTTACGGAAAAGCTGGCAGCGCCATCGAACGCTGTTGGTTCAACATCGAATGAAATTAACGCAAAGCAGAGTTCCTTAGATGCAAAGAATTCAAAAACACAATTGATGCCTGCTAATACTGAAAATACAGAAGCACCTGCAAAAGCAATTGTAGCCGAAAAAGTTTCGGAGCCAGCGAATTCTGATAATGTGTTTTCAGATAACTCAATTCAGCCTGTATCGAATACTAAGGACGAGAAGACTCAATCAGAATCTCGTAATGCACAGCAAAAATCTGGCGATGGAAAATCAGAAACTCTTGCTGCGGTAGTGGTAGCCGGAAAAACAGTAGAACCAGCGAGTTCAGGAAATGTTGTGTCGGCCGAAATTAGCAATTCAAATCAGGTAGCACCAATTACAAGGAGCAGAGATACACGAACCAATCCAATTGCTGTCGATTCATTGAAAAAATCTGGCGAAGAAAACGCGGAAGCTCTTGGTAAGGTGGCAATAACAGAAAAAGTTACTGATCAGACGGGGTCAGGCGCAACATTATCTGGTGAAAGTAGTTCAAAGCAATCTCCATCCAGTGCAAAAGGAACGAAGGGTCAATCGGTTGTAGCTGGTGATTCACTGAGAAAGACTGACGAATTGGAAAAGGAAACTTCATCTGAGAAAATTTCTGACAAAGCTGAGCCTGAGGTAAAAGAGGAAAAACCTGCATTTAACAGATTAGCTATTAAACTTGCGGTTGCTCCCGACTACACTACAGTTGAGAGCGCCACACCGAAAGGCCTGGGAATTAATTATGGCGTGTTGTTGGAATACCGCATAACCAACCATTGGTCAGTTGCAACAGGAGGTATATGGTCAAAGAAGATTTACTCAGCTTATGATGTTGAGTACAGCGGTTATAATGCCGACTGGGTGGATGGTGACTGCAGGATGTGGGATATTCCGATTAACGTATACTACAATTTTACTTCCAAAAAAGCCTTTTCATTCTATGCAAGCGTTGGATTGTCATCGTATATCATGAACGAAGAGAATTATGTGTACTACTTCGAAACACCTCGAGGTACCTATGATTATCCGATGCAGGTAAAAGGAGAAAACAACGAGTGGTTTAAAACATTAAATGTTTCTGCTGGAATTCAATTCAATATTCGCAAACAATTTTCACTTCAATTTGAACCGACATTAAAAGCCCCCTTGGCCGGTGTGGGTGAGGGCGAGGTTTCACTGGTTAGTTTGGGGGCTTTTATTAATCTGCGGTACGAGATACCGTTCAACAAAAGCAAACGTGATGAGGAGTAGGGTGTTGAACTTGTCTGGCTTTGTAATCGGGTTTTCTCTGTTTTTGATAATCGGGTTTTATGGATGTTCAAGTAGTAATGAATCAGCGCCCATTGATTGCGACCTCAGCGATTTAGTTATTGAAGCTACAGGCCAAAACCCGACTGACTGCACCATGAATGACGGATCAATTACAGCAACTGCTTCCGGTGGGAGAGGACCCTATACGTTTGCCATTAACACAGGCTCATTTGGCACGACATCTGCATTTAATAACCTGGGTGGTGGAAATTATTTGATACTGGTAAAAGATAGAAACGGTTGTGAGCGATCGGTAGAGGTACTGTTACAGCTGCCAGGAATAAATCCGTTGTCAGCAGAAGCTGAAATCGTAGTTGATACTGAGTGTCTGACAAATAATGGATCAATTGATATGCTTGTTGCCGGAGGAACTCCTCCCTATCAATACAAATTAGGTGCTGGTGCCTTTAGTAGTACGTCCATTTTTCAAAATCTGGCCCCGGGAAATTATTCCGTCACTGTGAAGGATGATGCCGACTGCATTTTTGTAAAAGGCATAACCGTTGGCAGGGGAGATTCACAAACGAGTCTTGCCAATGATGTGAAGCCCATTATTGAAACTAAATGCGCTATTGCAAGTTGTCACAGTGGTTCGCAATCGCCCAATTTTACATCAACCAATAATATTATTTCTAACGCAAGCAGAATTAAGTCACTTATTCAATCAGGTACAATGCCACCGAGCAACTCGAGTGCAGGTGCTCTTACAACTGCACAAAAGGCTTTAATCACCTGTTGGGTGGATGATGGCGCAAAGGATAATTAACCAATATGGAAATGAAGAAGTATTTTTTTTGGATTCT
>DASTYM010000216.1:0-4456 GCA_035764995.1 Cyclobacteriaceae bacterium
TTCGAGATTGAGCTTTCTTTGGAAAAAGGAAGAGGATATTTACCTGCAGAAGAAAATAAGCCATCTGAGCAAGTGTTCGGTTTCATTCCAATCGATGCCATCTTCACTCCTGTAAAGAATGTGAAGTACAGCGTTGAGAACACGCGTGTTGAGCAGAAGACTGACTACGAGAAATTAGTCGTTGAAATTCAAACCGATGGTTCTATTCACCCTGAGAAAGCATTGGAAGGTGCAGCGCACATTTTGATCCAGCACTTCCGTCTGTTCTCTGATAAGTCAATCGAACTCGAAACTGGCAAGGATGCTGAAGTTGAACAGGTTGACGAAGAGATGCTGCACATGCGCAAGTTATTGAAGACTCCTCTTCATGACCTCGACCTGTCAGTACGTGCTTACAACTGCTTGAAAGCTGCTGATGTGAAAACATTGGGCGACTTAGTAGAGCTTGAAATTTCTGACATGATGAAGTTTAGAAACTTCGGTAAGAAGTCATTGGCTGAATTAGAGCAACTGGTAGCTGAGAAAAACCTTACCTTCGGTATGGACCTCGGAAAGTATAAATTGGACGAAGATTAAGATATAACCGATCATGAGACACGGTAAGAAAGTAAACCACTTAGGAAGAACATCAAGCCACCGCAAGGCATTGATGTCGAACATGGCCTCTTCTCTTATTTTGGAGAAGCGTATCACAACCACTGTTGCTAAAGCAAAAGCGTTGAGAAAGTACGTTGAGCCACTGCTTACAAAATCAAAGAGCGATACAACACATTCAAGAAGAACTGTGTTCTCATATCTTCAGAACAAAGAATCTGTAAAGGAGTTGTTCAGCACAGTAGCATCTAAAATAGCTGAGCGTGCAGGTGGTTACACCCGCATCATCAAGATGGGAGATGTTCGTTTAGGAGATAACTCTGAAATGTGCCTGATCGAGTTAGTCGATTTCAACACACTATATTCTAAGGACGAGAAAGCAGCTAAAACCAAGACACGTAGAAGCCGCAGCAAAGGTGGCAAGAAGGAAGAGGGCGCTGAGGTTGAAGCTACAGTTGCCGCTGAACCGAAGGCTGAAAAGAAAGAAAAGCCAGCTAAAAAGGCTCCAGCAAAAAAAGCTGACAAAAAGAAGTGATCAAAACACTCAAATATCGAAGAGGATTGGACGCAAGTTCAATCCTTTTTTGTTTTTATAGCCTAAATACAAGCGTTCAAACGTTTGGGATGAAAAATCACGGAGATTAGTCCCCGCAATTGCGCTGGAAGTTTAATTTTGTCAAACCAAAAACTGTGAGCAAAGCATATTTACTACTTGAAGACGGCCTCCTGGTGGAGGGCACCGCGATTGGAAAAATAGGTACAACTGGAGGCGAAATCTGCTTCAATACCGGGATGACGGGCTACCAGGAAATCTATACCGACCCCTCGTATTATGGTCAAATCATTGTTAATACCACCGCTCACATTGGCAATTATGGAACGGTCAATGCGGAACAAGAATCTGACAAACCAAAAATCAGTGGATTAGTTGTAAATGATTTTTCGGAAGATTTCAGCCGCTTAACCGCTCGTGAAAGTCTTCAACAATACCTGGAGAAACACGGCATCGTTGGAATCGCAGATCTCGATACGCGCATGTTAGTTCGCTACATCCGCAGCAAAGGCGCAATGAACGCGCTGATCTCTTCAGAGCTCACACCGGATCAAATGAAAGCCGAAATCAAGAAAGTTCCATCGATGGATGGACTTGAACTTTCGTCAATCGTAACAACAAAAGAAGCGTACACGGTGGGTAATGCAAATGCAACCTTCCGTGTGGCAGCACTTGATGTTGGAATCAAGAAAAGTATTCTCACCAATCTCGCTGAACGAGGTTGCTACATAAAAGTATTTCCGGCCAAAACTCCTTTTGCGGAAATGGAGAAATTCGATCCGCATGGATACTTCATTTCAAACGGACCTGGTGATCCTGCCGTGATGAAGTATGCAATCAAAACAGTACAGGAAGCACTCGAGTCGAACAAGCCTACATTTGGTATTTGTCTCGGTCATCAGTTGCTCGCATTGGCTTGCGGAATTTCAACTTATAAAATGCACCACGGTCACCGCGGACTTAACCATCCTGTAAAAAATTTAGTTACCGGATTAGGTGAAATGACTTCACAAAATCACGGCTTTGCCGTCAGTGAAAAGGATATCGAGAAGCACGATAATGTTGAAGTAACTCACCTTCACCTTAATGACGGAACCATCATGGGAATCCGCGTGAAGAACAAAAAGGCATTCTCAGTTCAATATCACCCTGAAGCATCACCCGGCCCACACGATTCACGATACTTGTTTGACGATTTCGTTGAAATGATCAAGCAAGATCAACTCGAATCAGTGAAGGCTTAATTTTAGATTTGAGATTTTTGATTTTAGAATTATAAATGGACAAGAAAGAATTATTGAATCGAACAAAGCAATTTGCGATTCGGGTTTTTAAACTTGTCGAAAAGCTTCCAAAAACTGAAGCTGCTAAAGTAATAACGTATCAGTTATTGAAATCGTCTTCATCCGTTGCTGCAAATTATAGAGCAGTGAACAGAGCTAAATCAAAAATTGACTTTGCTAATAAAATAAAAATTGTTCTTGAAGAGTCTGACGAAAGTAATTTTTGGTTGACCTTCATAATAGATGTTGACCTTCTTAAATCGAATGATGAAATTAATGCGCTGATCAAGGAGTCAGACGAATTTATTGCAATCTTCACATCTTCACTAAAAACACTCGCAAAATCAAAATCTTAATTCTAAAATCTTAAATCAAAAATCTTATGTCATTAATCGAAAGTATTCACGCCCGCCAAATCCTCGACAGCCGTGGCAATCCAACAGTTGAAGTAGATGTTGTTACATCAAGCGGTGCGTATGGTCGCGCAGCAGTTCCTTCAGGTGCATCAACCGGAACACACGAAGCAGTTGAATTACGTGACGGTGACAAAAAGAAATTCTTAGGCAAAGGTGTTTTGAAGGCAGTTGATAATGTGAATAACAAGATCGCTACAGAGATTGTAGGATTTTCAGTATACGAACAAAACCTGCTCGATAAAATCATGATCGAGTTGGATGGCACTGCTAACAAAGGAAAACTTGGAGCAAACGCTATCCTTGGTGCTTCTCTGGCAATTGCAAAAGCAGCTGCCATGGATGCTGGTCTTCCATTATACCGTTACGTTGGTGGTGTAAGTGCTAACACGCTGCCCGTTCCGATGATGAATATTTTGAATGGCGGTAGCCACGCTGATAACTCCATCGACTTCCAGGAGTTCATGGTAATGCCTGTCGGTGCCGACACATTCTCAGAAGCCCTTCAAATGGGTGCTGAAGTTTTTCACACACTGAAAAAAGTTCTTCACGATAAAGGCTTGTCAACCAACGTTGGTGACGAAGGTGGTTTTGCTCCAAATATTAAATCAAATGAGGAGGCAATCGAAATTGTGTTGAAGGCAATCGAGAAAGCCGGATACAAACCTGGCTCAGATATTTTTATTGCACTTGATCCTGCAGCCTCGGAATTCTATGATTCAAAAGCGAAATTGTATCATTTCAAGAAATCAAATGGTAAAAAACTGAAGCCGCTTGAAATGGCTGAGTATTGGGCGAATTGGGCGAAGAAATACCCGATCATTTCGTTGGAAGATGGTTTGGCGGAGGACGACTGGGCAGGCTGGAAAGCACTTACCGATAAAATTGGAAAGAAAGTTCAGTTGGTTGGTGATGATTTATTCGTAACCAACGTGAAGCGCTTACAAAAAGGAATTGACGATGGAATTGCTAACGCGATCCTCATCAAGGTAAACCAAATCGGTTCGTTGACGGAGACCATTGATGCCGTTAACCTCGCGAAACGCAATTCTTATAAGAGTGTCATGTCACACCGTTCGGGTGAGACTGAAGACAGCACGATTGCCGACCTTGCAGTGGCATTGAATACCGGCCAAATTAAAACCGGTTCAGCATCACGTTCTGACCGTATGGCCAAGTACAATCAACTGATCAGAATCGAAGAGGAATTAGGCGAAACGGCTTATTTCCCGGGTAAAAAGATGTAAAAGCGTTAATAGTTAATGGTTAATTGGGGGTGACATCCTCACGATTAACCATTAACGAATAACTATTAACGAATTTTCCCTACCTTAGTCATCATTTTTTAAAGTGTATGTTGAAGAAACTACCGAAAGCCTTCCGCAACTTCTACATCGTTACGGGGCTCATTTTTTTAGTTTGGATGTTGTTTCTGGACTCTAACGACTTCCTGTCACGTTATAAACTGACAAGCAAACTCCGGTCTCTCGAAGGTGAGAAGGAGTATTACCTCGAAAAGATAAAGGAGGTTGAAAAAGACAAAGAAGAACTCATGGGCACGCCTGAACTTCTTGAAAAGTTTGCCCGCGAAAAATATTTAATGAAAAAGGAAA
>DASTYM010000217.1:0-16267 GCA_035764995.1 Cyclobacteriaceae bacterium
GCACCCGAGTACGGACAATATGCGAACGATGTCCTTGCCAAACAACTTGATCCAAAGGTTCTGGAAGAAGTGCGCGCACTGGAAACAAAAAAAGATTTCACAAATCCCCGGTACATGGAATTGCTAATACCAAATTTTTACGAACAACACTTATGCAGATTCCCGGCAGCCGAGTGGCCCGATCCCGTGAACCGCGCATTCAAACATGCCAACCAAACAATTTATGTGATGATGCAAGGACCAAGTGAGTTTGGTGTTGCAGGCAAACTTGAGAAGTGGGATATCAAATCTCAACTCCCCAACATCACCGTTCCAACACTTACAATTGGTGCCACACACGACACCATGGATCCGAAACACATGGAGTGGATGAGCACTCAAGTGAAGCAGGGAAGATTTTTGTTGTGTCCGAATGGCAGCCACCTCAGCATGTGGGATGACCAGGAGCATTTCTTTCCGGGGGTGATTAAGTTTATCAAAGATGTAGATAACGGAAGCTTCAATAAATAATTTAACAAATCATACTTATATATTATATTATTGTATTACACCTATAACCATATGAAAACCTATTTCGCAACATTATTACTATTGATGTCAGTATGCGCGGCCATCGCACAGCAAGCTGCTGGCTTAACAACACAGGATTACGAGCGCGCTGAAAGCATGATGCCGTACAACACCCAAAAGTTTGTTGACAATGGTAACGTTGTCCCGAACTGGATTACCGGTGAAACGTTTTGGTACCGCAATCTTATCGCGAATGGAAGCGAGTTTATACTTGTAGATGCTGTGAAAAAGACTCGTGTCAAAGCATTCGATCATGAAAAATTAGCTACTTCCCTCTCTGCAGCGGCCGGCAAAACCTATACAGCTTCCATGCTTCCGTTCCTAACGTTCAAGTATTCTTCTGATAAAACATCCATCAATTTCCGTGTAGGAAAAAAGCAATGGAATTGCGATCTCAAAAGTTATGCGATGACAGAAGATAAAGACCAATCATCAGGACAAGAGCAAAGACAAAATCAGAATGATGTAATTTCTCCAGACGGAAAGAAAGCTGTTTTCATTAAAGACTATAACCTTTTTCTGAGAGACATTCAATCCGGCAAGGTCACTCAACTTACTACTGATGGCGTTAAAAATTTCGGTTACGCAACAGACAATGCAGGCTGGAAAAGCAGCGACAAAGCAGTAGTTACATGGTCTCCCGACTCAAAAAAGCTTACAACTTTCAAACAAGACGAACGAAATGTTGGTGAAATGTACCTCGTTACCACCAATGTTGGACATCCGACACTTAAAGCATGGAAGTACCCGCTTCCGGGCGACAAGGAAATAGCGACCATCCAACGCGTGATTATCGAAGTGGATGTACCGAAGGTAATTTTCCTGGACATTCCGGCCGACCTGCACCGGTCTTCCCTTGGCGATGACATTGCCAGAGGCGGTGAACTAAGCGACATCGATTGGACAGAGGATGGAACCGAGTTAGCCTTTTTATCAACTTCGCGTGATCACAAGCAGGAAAAATTCCGCATTGCCAATGCAAGTACCGGAAAGGTTCGGGAAGTGTTTGAAGAAAAGGTTGCCACACATTATGAATCAGGGCATGGAGGTATCAATTGGAGGTACCTCGAAAAAACCAATGAGATCATCTGGTATTCTGAACGCGATAACTGGGGACACCTGTATTTATACGATGCCACTACAGGCAAATTAAAAAATCAAATTACCAAAGGCGACTGGCTGGTAACACGCCTGTTGAAGGTTGATGAGAAAAGTCGCACCGTCTATTTCATGGCGACTGGCACGTTACCTGAGAATCCATACTTTGCACGATTCTATAAAGTTGGATTAGATGGAAAGAATTTAGCCGTATTGACTCCAGAGGTTGCCGATCACAGCATTTCATTATCCAAATCAGGAAACTATTTCGTTGACAATTATTCAAAGCCTGACATGCCAACCGTATCTGTGCTGCGGGATTTTAACGGAAAGTTGATAACAGAAATACAAAAGATGGATTTGTCCAGACTTCAGGCAACCGGATGGAAGCCACCAATCCCCATCTCGGTAAAAGCGCACGATGGAAAAACAGATTTATACGGACTCATGTTTACACCAACTCAACTGGATCCAACAAAAAAATATCCTATCGTTGATTACATCTACCCAGGCCCGCAAGGAGGAGGTGTTGGAAGCTGGTCATTTAATCTCCAGCGGAGAAGTGATCATCAGTCGCTGGCTGAATTAGGATTTATTGTTGTTGTTATTGAAGGCACCAGCAACCCACTCCGGTCAAAAAGTTATCATGACATGAATTACGGAAACATGAGCGAAAATACACTTCCTGATCAGGTCACGGGTATTCAACAGTTAGCAAAAAAATATCCGTATATAGACATTAATCGTGTTGGTATCTGGGGGCATTCGGGAGGAGGCTACGCAACCGCTGCAGCCATGTTCAACTATCCAGACTTTTTTAAAGTAGGAATTTCTGAGTCGGGGAATCATGATAACAGAAACTACGAAGACGATTGGGGCGAGCGCTACATTGGTTTGTTAACCAAAAATGAAGATGGCAGCGACAGCTATGAAGCACATGCCAATCAAATCAACGCTAAAAACCTGAAAGGAAAACTCATGCTGGCCCATGGCATGATGGACAACAACGTTCCGCCTTACAACACGTTTTTAGTAGTTGAGGCGCTAGAAAAGGAAAACAAGGATTATGACTTGGTTATTTTTCCGAACAGTGCACATGGTTTTGGAAAGTATTCGCAGTACATGATGCGCAGAAGATGGGATTATTTTGTTGAGCATTTGATGGGAGCAACCCATCCGAAAGAGTATAGGGCCGAGTCAAAAACTGATCCGAGGAATCCTGCAGAATAAAAAAAAATAAATGTATTTCTTAATGTCAGGGAAACGGTACATTCTTATTGCCACCTTTTTGTTGGTAACAGGATGTGCCCAGCCCGAAACATTGACTGAAGCAGAGCAAGCTGAAATTGTTCGACAGGTAAAAGCAACACTTGAAAATTATTACAGTGATATCCGTAAAGAAGGGCTAACAGCTGAATTTAAATACCTGGATAATTCTCAGGAATTTTTTTGGGTACCGCCCGGGTACACATCTCCTATTTCATATGATTCGGTAGCGGCAATTCTGAAACAGAATGCTCAGCTTTTCAAATCGATCGATAATTCGTTTGACACGCTACACATTGTTCCGTTAAGTATGTACCTGGTAACTTATACCGGAAGGCTGCGTTCGATTATGATCGATACTTCTGATCAGACATCAGCATACACCATGATGGAGACGGGAGTACTGATTAAACGAAAAGATGGCTGGAAGTTGCTTAGCGGACAAACCAGCCTTTTGAAGTAAAACGATGTTCTGAATTTATTTATTGAATTATGGCCTACAACGAAAAGCTAGCCGATCGGATTCGTGAACGGTTATCAACTGTTTCAAAAGTAAAAGAACAACCCATGATGGGTGGCCTGACTTTTATGGTTAATGGAAAAATGTGCGTTGGAATAATCAAAGATGATTTGATGTGCCGGGTTGATAAGACTATGCATGAATCGTTGGTTGAAAAACCCGGAGCCCGAACAATGGATTTTACCCATCGGCCGATGATCGGATATATTTTAATTGATGAAACGGGTATTAAATCCAAAAAAGATTTTGAGTATTGGATTGGTCTGAGCCTCGCATTTAACAAGGTTGCAAAGGCAGCTAAAAAGAGTAAGAAGAAAACAGTTGTCAAGAAAAAATAATTCACGAGGAGCACTTGGCAATAATAATTGGTTCGCCACGTTTATCCGGAGTTAACCTTCACCCATGAAAACCCTCCTCATAATTCTCGGTATTGCTGTCGTTTGTGCACTAGCATTTCGTCTGATTTATATTAAAATGAATGGTGGTAGTACCGAACGACAGTGGTATGTCAGTCATTTGCACTACGATTTCTCCATGCGAGTTGATTCGGTTAAGATGCTGCACGGTGATGTGGGGCTCGGGAAAGTCTCCTGTACAGTAACAAGAGGCAACCCAAGTCCAACAGTTGAAGACAGTCTGAATCACCATCTTACACATCACGATTGGTTGCAGTTTTTGGTTCCTGGATCAGGCAATCAACGCGAGTTAATTCTCATGCGAGCAGAGTTGTTAATGCCGGGCGACAGTATCAGTGTTAATTCCTCAACAGATTTTGTGCAGGTTTTTCGCAACCGAAAATTGCAGTACGAAAATGAGCTCAGCACCACGCTTGAAGCACGTGGTAATCCATTTACATACTAGTCCTTTGCAATTTTCTTTTCGAGACAATCTATTACCATTACTTGAGTTAGGTGGATTTCTGTTGCGAAAAACGCAAACAACCCGTACAGCGTTTCGTTAAGTTGCAATAATCAATAATCAAATATCCGTTGGCTGCACGTTTCAACCTCCTGACTTCAGGAACATCACATTTCTTTACAAAAAAGTCTATGCGAAATCAAATCCCCGCAATGCTGATTTACAGTCGCCTGATCGTGGGCGTATTCATCCTTTTGTTAACTGTGATGAGTCCATTTTTTTCACAGGCACAAGGCAATCTTTCAAATAAGGGTGGATATTTTACTGTTGTTAAAAAAAACAATGGTACTAGTCAAACTTTATCTGTTGGTGATAAAATAAAAGTCAAACTTAAGGACCGTCAAATGATTCTTGGGAAAATTATAGAGGTTAATCAAGGTTTTCTTATTGTTGACTCGAATGGTAAAATTGAAATAACGCAAATTAAATGGATCAAGAAATCTGCTCCCGATCCGGGAAATCTTGGGCTTGGCGTGGGACTTACTACTGTTGGAGCCGCATTGTTAATTTCAATGTGGGCTGGAGCTGAGATTGATCAACTTGAACTTATTGGTGCAACTGGCATAACCCTTAGTATATGCGGTATTGCAGTTTTAACTCCACCTAAGTACAATCTTGATAATGGAGACAAAATGATCTTCAAATCCGAATAACTAAAACCATCATCTAATCCATGCTTTATTCTCCATCGCTGACATTTCGTTTGCGCCTTGGTACATAACTCCATGCCATTTAATTATGAGCCAACACATAGGCTATTAGAAAATTGCCGATCACCATGAAAGTCAATTCTTTCGCCATGGTCCCGGCCAGTGGTCTAACGCTGGTATCAAACCCCATTTCAGTTGTCTATACTTTTCCCAAAGCGGAGTGTACCAGATAAATCCAAGAAAGAAATTAGCTACCACAGCTACCGCTATTGCAGTCATGTTAACGTGCATTTCCATAGTAGTTTAAGTTTGCAAGATACTTAAAGATAGCATCGATTAAATTAGGATTACCAATCTCACTTCATATCTACTCCAGCCCGAATCACACACTGAGTGCACCAGTTTAGTCGCTCGTACCAGCGTTGAATGGGTCAAGGTTCATTAAGTAATTCTTGAAATTCGCTTTTCAAGAAAGCCCTGATAAAACCATCAGGGCTTTTTAATGGTTGAGTACGTCTGGTAGCGTTGCAAAAAACGCTAGTTATCCATACTAACCTCTTTTAAATTGCAATAATCAATAATCAAATATCCCCTGACTGCACGTTTCAACCTCCTGACTTCAGGAACATCACGTTTCTTTACAAAAAAAGTCTATGCGAAATCAAATTCCTGCAATGCTGATTTACAGTCGCCTGATCGTGGGAATATTCATCCTTCTGTTAGCTGTTTTGAATCCATTCAACGTAATTCCATGGATTACGACTTTAATCCTGATCGGTTTCTTGTCGGATATTGTTGATGGAATTATTGCAAGAAAATTAGGTGTGTCAACTGTATCGCTCAGAAAACTCGATTCCATCGTTGATCGCATCTTCTGGTTAATGGTCCTCATTACTTGCTTCATTCTTTATCCAATCTACATGTCATCCAAATGGTCACTTCTTGCCAGTGTGCTGATTCTGGAAATGATCGTATTCTCATTCTGTCTGTACAAATTTTCCAAAATACCATCGCCTCACAATTTTCTCGCGAAACTTTGGGGAATATCAATTGTGTTAACGTTAACAGAAATAGTGATCACCGGATCTTCGGATTGGTTATTCTTCGCCATGATTTTGCTCGGCATCGCTTCACGTGTCGATAGCTTGATCATTCACATGCTGTTAAGAAAATGGGATCACGATATCCCAAGCTTGTACCATGCATACCTGTTGAGGCGTGGAAGATCTTTTAAGCGAAATGATCTTTTGAATGGCTAACCTTTTCAGCATGGTTGCGGAAGCAATCAATAACTCTATGTATCTTGTTTAGATGAAAGAAATCAATTTTTCCATTACCCCCATTGGTTATGTTGAGTCGCCCATCACGAAACGGGAAGATGCCCCGAGCCAGGGTGACGAAGGTGCGCCTGATGCTTGGATCACGCTTGATAAAAAAGTGGCGGAAGGATTGGACGGCCTTCAGGTTGGCGACAAGATGATTGTTCTCACTTGGTTTCATCAATCAAAACGCGATGTTCTTAAACTGCATCCACGCTGGGATAAAAACAATCCATTAACAGGCGTATTTGCTACGCGATCGCCTGACCGTCCAAACCCGATTGGGCTTCATCCTGTTACAATTTTAGAAATCAAAGACAATAAGATTAAGGTGTCAAACCTGGAGGCTATTCATGGGACACCTGTTATTGACCTAAAGCCAGTGATTTAACAGTGGACTTATATTTTCGAGGCACTCTGCTGCGACCTCACTCGCACTCTTCACTAGTGCGGACTCTTCACAACTTCTCGTTGAGGCCCGGCACAGGGCCGGGGGCTATTGACACAAGATGTCAGTGACTCTGACGTATCTTGATATATACAATATATCGGATACAGCATGGAAAAATTAACCAGTCTCAATCTCACATTCGATCGCGTTTTGATTCAGCTCGTCACGCCCGGGTTGCTCACCTCCTTCCCATTCATTTTACTTTTCTTTGACGCTCGTCCCGATGTTGCCAGTTTCTTTCTGCAGGATAGCAAAGGCCTTCTCGTCATCTCCATCACGCTGATTGGCCTTGTGATGGGAATCATTCTTGAAAACCTTGGCAGTCGCATCGAAGTAAATATTTACGATAGCCTGTTATCACTTCGTAAAAAAGATTATTTCGAAACATGGGAAAAGTTTTTGATGATTCAATATGTAGGTCAGGAACCCATTGGTCACCGTTACCTGAGAAATATTTTATTCAGAATGAAATTTGAATTATCAGCCGGTGTCGGATTAATCATCATGACCGCTGGGTTAGGTATTTACAATATCGATCATGTCATTTTCAAATCAGTCGGCATGAACATTTTGGTCGTTTACGTATTTCCGATTGCTACCAGCATCTATCTTCTTGTATTTGAAGGTTTGCGAAGCGCTGAAGTTTTAGCCGAATGCAGGAAAGCGTTGGTTGACAAATACTCGGTTGACTAGGTTGGGGCATCAATGAGAGGTTTCCGCCCAACCTTTTATTGATAATCTTATCCAATGGATGGGTGATTGCCTGGCAATACCGTAAATTCATGCATGCGTAAACCACTTTTCTTTTTCCTTTTCCTGGCGATTGCAACTTGTGGCTACTCTCAATCTGCACGCACTCAAGTTGTTTTACTTGGTACAGGGACACCCAATGCTGATCCCGAACGTTTTGGACCATCGGTAGCCATTGTGGTTGATAACACTCCATACATGGTTGATTGTGGCCCTGGCGTTGTGAGGCGTGCATCAGCTGCCTTTAAAAAAGGCGTTAAAGGCTTGAATCCAGTGCTACTCAATAAACTTTTCATCACACATTTACACTCGGACCACACGACAGGTTATCCTGATTTTTTGCTCACACCGGCCGTGTTAGAGAGAAAAGGTCCGCTGCTGTTGTTTGGCCCGAACGGAACCAAGAACTTAAATGATCACATCCATCAGGCATACAAACCGGATTATAATGTGCGAATCTTTGGTCTCGAACGTGGAGACTCATTGGCTTACAAAACAATAGTGACGGAAGTCTCAGAAGGAGTGATCTACGAAGATTCTCTTGTTACTGTCATCGCTTTTAAGGTACCTCATGGTGGATGGGATGAGGCCTTTGGATATAAGTTTATAACCCCTGATAAAACAATTGTTATTTCTGGCGACTGTACTTACAGCGAGAGACTGATAGAAATGAGCAAGGGATGCGATATCCTCATCCATGAAGTGTTCTCGGAAGATGGCTGGTCCAGGAGACCACCGAAATGGCAGACCTATCACAAAAATTTTCACACCTCCACAACACAATTAGGAGCGATTGCCAATAAAGTAAAACCAAAAAAACTCATTCTTTATCACCAGTTGATTTGGGACTCTACCGAAGCAAAGCTTATTGAAGAGATAGCAGCCCATTATAAAGGCGTGATTGTTTCGGGTAAAGACCTTGATATTTTTAAATAGCTTTAAGCCAATGGTTTGATATTATAAGTCCTTCCTTTAACTTAACAATATTGAAAGCGGGAGTAGCTCAGTTGGTAGAGCGGCAGCTTCCCAAGCTGCAGGTCGCGAGTTCGAGACTCGTTTCCCGCTCTGATAATTAATTCACCTCCATAGCCCTTGTTGGTCTTTCACCAGCAGAACTTCGTTAAAACGGGCAATCTTTGTTGGAGAAGAGCTCCCACAAAGGCATGGCCTTCACCTCATCTGGGTGACTTTCAAAGAACAAACGTTAGTTGCACGCTAAAAAAATAACGGTTTACTTAAAAAAATCTTGCAAGAGTAAAACTATATCACTTACCTTTATGTTAGTCAGAGAACAATGAATCAATTTTACGCCCATATCCTTTGTTGCGCAGCGTGTTGTTGGAAATCAACAGACCGGAAGGGCATTGTTTCATATAGACGAAAATAAGTAAAGATTTATAAAAGCAATACAAAGCCTTCCTGGTCTCAGCATCAGGAAGGCTTTTTTATTTTATCCGTATTTGAAATTATGATTGACACCCGGACGACACGCTCACTCGAAGAAAAAATTTCAACACTTGAATCGTTGATTGGAAACACTCCCCTTTTTGAAATACAGAACGTGTTTCAAAAACCTGGTGTAAAAATTTATGCCAAGCTTGAATGGCAACAACTTTCAGGAAGTGTGAAGGCACGCGCTGCCTTTCAAATCATCAAACAAGCCATTAAAACCCAACAACTCACAGAAGATGTTACGTTGATCGATGCCTCCAGTGGAAATACTGCCATCGCTTATGCCGCATTGGGTGCAGCATTGGGAATCCGCGTTAAAATATTCTTGCCGAAGAACGCTTCCACAGAACGGAAAAGGCTACTCGCGGCATACGGTGCTGAAGTGCAGTTCACCTCTCCTTTTGGCTCAACTGATGAAGCACAGGACGAAGCAAAAAAAGCGTTTCAGGAAAACCCACATCGATATTTTTATGCGGATCAATATAACAATGAAAACAACTGGCGTGCTCACTATCTTACTACCGGAAATGAGATTTTTTCTCAAACCCTAGGAACGCTAACCCATTTTGTGTGTGGTGTTGGTACCAGCGGAACATTTACCGGTACAGCCCGGAGATTACAAGAACGCAATCCTGAAATCAAACTGATTTCTTTACATCCCGATACTGCCTTGCACGGACTTGAAGGTTGGAAAGATTTACAAACTGCAAAAATCCCTGGTATATACGATGCTGATCTTGCTCATCAAACAATTTCAATCGAATCGAGTGAAGCGATCGATCTCATCAAGGAGGTTGCCCGAAAAGAAGGACTGTTGCTAAGCCCGTCATCGGCAGCGAACCTGGCCGGAGCCATCAAAGTCGCCCATCAATTGGAAGAAGGAGTTGTTGTCACCGTTTTCCCCGACAGCGCAGAACGTTACAGTGAAATTATCAGTGAACTTTTTAATTCTTGAATACGATGAAACAGGAAAATTATATTGCAGAACCCGGACTGGAAAATTTACATCCGGTTAGAATTGATGCAAAGGCCCTTGACATCATTGAAAAACATGGTGTTGAAGAATATCCATACGAATGTTGCGGATTTTTATATGGCGCAGAAGGAAATGTAAGAGTAATTCGGGAGGCCAAGCCTGTATTAAACAAAGTCAATGAAAATCGAAAACGCAGGTTTGAAATTTCACCCAAGGATTACCTGCTGGCGGAACGGTATGCGATTGAACACGGCCTGACTTTATTAGGGGTTTACCACAGTCACCCCGATCATCCTGCTATTCCATCCATTCATGACTTCAGGCAAGCGGTGCCTTTTTTTTCCTACATCATCATTTCCGTTTCGGAAAATGAAGTAAAGGATCTGCGGTCGTGGCAATTGTATGAGGGCCACTTTATCGAAGAAAAAGTTAATCCGGTAACTATTAAATATTAAACAGAACTAAAATTTAACAAGATGGCAAAACTAATTATTCCCACACCACTCCGAAAATTTACCAATGACCAGGCGTCAATCGACACAGAAAGCGGGTCGGTACTGGAGGCTTTAAATGCACTGGCGGCCCTTTTTCCGGAACTGAAAGTTCACCTTTTTGATGATCAGGGAAGTTTGAGGAAATTCCTACGCATATACGTTGGCGACCAGGACATTCGTGAGCTGAACAATGAAAAAACGGCTATTGAGCCAACAACCGTAATCAGTATCATTCCCGCAATTGCGGGGGGAAGAAAATCCAATGAGTTATGAGCGAGGTTACATTTAATAAAAAAGAACTGGAGCGATACAGTCGCCACCTTATTATCCCTGAGTTTAATATTGATGGTCAAAGAAAATTGAAAAGCGCCAAAGTACTGGTGGTTGGAACAGGAGGTCTGGGTAGTCCACTCCTTCTCTACCTGACTGCAGCAGGTGTGGGTACAATTGGTATTCTTGACTTCGATGTGGTCGATGATTCGAATCTCCAACGACAGGTATTATTTTCTACAGAAGATATTGGCGAGTCGAAAGCTAAAGCGGCCAGAAAAAAACTGGAGAAACTCAATCCGCACATTAACCTGGTTGTGCACGAGACAAAACTTACCTCCGCGAATGCATTGGAAATCATTAAAGACTACGATCTCGTTGCTGACGGCACAGATAATTTTCCAACGCGATATCTTGTAAACGATGCCTGCGTACTGTTAGGCAAACCAAACGTATATGCTTCAATCTTTCGATTTGAAGGACAGGTTTCGGTTTTTAATTACACAGATCAATCAGGAAAAACCGGGCCTAATTACCGCGACTTGTTTCCAGAACCTCCGCCTCCAGGATTAGTACCAAGCTGCGCAGAAGGAGGCGTAATTGGTGTATTGCCTGGTATTATTGGAAGTCTGCAGGCGAATGAAGTTATCAAAGTCATCTCCGGAGTTGGCGAGCCACTTTCGGGTCGCTTGTTCATTTTTGATGCTTTGGCTTTTGAAACCAGGGTATTAAAACTCTCAAAAGATTCCAATCAAACTAAAATCACCGGCTTAATCGACTACGATAATTTCTGTGGCATACATCAACAGGAAAACGGAAAGTCAACTGTAAAGGAAATTACAGTTTGGGACCTAAAACAATTGGTCGATACTCATGCCGATTACCAACTGATCGATGTGCGCGAGCCTTACGAATACGACATTGTAAATCTGGGTGGCGAACTCATACCGCTGAAAACGGTGGAGGAATCAATTGACAAGATTCGTTCCGATAAAAAAGTGGTGGTCCATTGCCGCAGCGGTGCGCGGAGTGCCAAAGCAATTGAGGCTTTAGAGCGCAAGTTTGGCTTTAGCAACCTCTACAACCTGAAAGGGGGCGTACTGGCCTGGGCCGATGAGATTGACAAAAGTTTACCAAAATACTGATTAGTTGTTCCAATCTCGTCCCTATGGGACTTGAGTTTATTTTTGGCCGTATTCTACCAGTGTTAAATCCCTGCCGGGATTAATAATCCAGCCGTTGGCATTAAATCCCGCTAGGGATAAATATCGGTAGCTAGAGATCAAAAAAATAATCGAAAGTCCCGTAGGGACGAAACGTTAAACCTGCGAAAAAGAAGACAAGCATGGAATATGACAAAGTAGGATTAGGTACCCGGGATAATTTCAGGGTTCATTGGAAGCACGTTGACCTAAGCAATTTTTGCCTCCATGAATTTGTTGCGGTAATTCTGCAACTCCCGGGATATCTTAATCTCCTTCTCTACTGCATTTCGTTTATAATTATCGAATTCCTGGTATAGGTTTTCATTCAACTTTCTGAGTTCGCGGGTAGTGAAATATGATACCCTGCCGGCCACAAATAAAAATCCGGCAAGCGCAAGCAGGGCAATGATAACAATCAATGAAACAGAGATTACACTCGCCTTTGAAAAGGACTTCCCAAAAACGAGAATATTATCAACCTGTGATTCTAACTCGAGTTTCTCTTTTTCAATTTTCGCCACAGCAGAATTCAGTCCTGCAATCTCAGCTTTCTGCTTTGCAATCACTGCCACTGATTCCTGGTAAATTGCTTTTTTGGCACGCAACGAATCTTCTACAACAGTCCAGAGTCTGTCCATCGTATACATCTTGATCATTCTAAAACCATTAATGAGCTCCAGATCACTTTTCAGGTTTTTGTATTGCTGAGTCAAAGTTGGTGTTGGTTGCTTTGGGCCTGAGGCGGTGCCTTCATTGAGACAAAAAGCTGTTGTGCAAAACAGCATCAGCACAAGAATTGCGGAGGTAGATTTCATGGCTAAAGTTTTAAGTCGGACAACCTACCACTATAATAGGATGTTTTCCATGTAGTTGCGATGAACTGATGACAGTTTCGCTTGAAAGAACTTACTGCCGATATATTGCAGGCTACTTCTTATGCAAACTCTGCTTCAGTGTAAGGTAGTCGATAAAATAGGTGATTCTTAGGGAAATTGAGTTGACCTGGGGGGCTTGTATCGTATTCCCCAGATTTTCCGAAAAACTGGCGCTCATGTTTTTATCCTCATACTGAATGGCGTCCTTCCATACAAAGTTCAAAAAACTGCCGGGTGCAATCTGCCAGAAATACACAAAATCAACATTGAAGGCATTGTAGTTATTATCCTGGGTTGGATTTCCAGATCCGTCAAGGCCCGTATAAGAAGTTGCGCCTAGCTCACCATCGTCTTCCAGCTTATAAAACTTTTCATATTCAATGGTTGTCCAATACTGACGAACCCGAACGTTCAACCCCATTTTATTAGTGAAGGTCAACCGGATACCAGCAATGTTGTTGTAAATTTCCCGTTCACGCCTCCCAAAAATGATCTCTTCAAGATTTCCATCGGGATCATAAATTTCATCAAAAGCATAGCCAATATTATCGTTGGCATTTTCAACGTTTAGTTCAACAAAGAATGACAGCTTGTTGCTAACACGATAACGTGCAAACAGGCCAATCCAATTCCATTGTTGCCCCCATTCGGGCCTTTCCCATCTTCCTTTGTAACCATTAACGTAGAGCGCTTTTCTGCTATCCGTCTCGAACCACATGTTAAAGTTCCACGAAGGGTATTGAATAAATTTATATCCATCGTACCGAGGTTCAAAGTAATCATAGCCGGTTACAGGGTTGGAGCCAACCTCCAGTCCTGCGCTCCAGAAATTCTTAAACTGGGTATCAAAATTTACAAACGTTCCAAAGCCAGTAAAAACATGAGGTTTATGCAATTGCACGTGCTCACCACCAATGCGCGCCTGGAACCGATTGATTTTCCAAACGGGTTTGAAAATATTGTAACTCAACCAACCTTCGTGTGATATTTCGTTGGGAGCTTCAAGGTATCCCATGTCATTTATTTCATAATCATAACTTTCTACCTGACGCGACACACCGTACTGCCAGGTTCCACTAATCTTCGAAAGTGATAATTCGTACTTGTATCCGGTATTGGTGCTCTTCTTGCCAGACTCTTCGGTAAATATTGCATCGACTGAACCAAAACCGCTAGCTTGATACGTGTTAGTTTTGTCACGCAAAGAAACACTCAGTCCGGATACGTTGGCATCACGACCTCCATCTCCTCGGATTACGTTTGTATTGGTGAAATTAATGTTCGAATTATTCTTCATGTTTTTATCAACCACTACCATGTTGAAATTAGTCAGTGGATCAACCTGTACCTGGTGCTTTTCGCCTGTTGTGCTATTTCGAATGGTTGCGTGCGTTTTACTTGTAGTTGCATTAAAGAAGCCAAGACCGAGGCCTTTTTTATCGCGTCCGGAAATTTTTGTTGCATTAATTAGCGGTGCGGAAGATGGTCTGCTTACAATCTCTTCCGACTCCTCATCGTACAAAACATCGCCAAACGTTTGGCCTACTCTGCGCGAGTAAAATAAATTTCCTTTGTTGAATAACTCAGTGCCCTCCGTAAAGAATTGTCGGTTTTCGTTATAGCGAACCTCAAATGGAGACAGGTTATAAATAATATTATCAGATTGAACCTGTGTGAAGTCAGGGATTAAACTAAGATCCAACGTATAACTCTCGTTGATGCCATATTTCAAATCCATTCCACCGGCAAACGAGACGCCACTCGTGCCCGAAAGTCCATCGTGAGTGTAAATAGCTGTCGCATAAGGAAAAAATGATAGGCGCAATGGTGGTTGGATATTTTCAATGCCATGTAACACGCCTGATTGGTTAACCAGTCCGGAAACAGAATTATCGACATGATTCCAGAAAGAATCTTCCTGTTCGCGTTTTACATTTCGATAAAAATTTACGCCCCAGGTTTGTATATCTTGTTTTGGAAAACGGAGTGCGAAGTAAGGGATTTCCATTTCCACGATCCAGCCTTCCTCCATGATCTTAACGTTACTGCTCCAAACAGCATCCCAGCCATCGTCATCATCATCGGCAGTGAAATAAGTATCAATCTGAACTCCGGCCGCGGATATAACGAACGCAAACCCATTGATCCCGCTATTATAAGTATCAAGCAAAATTCCGAAGTAATCGGCATTGCGATCATCATCATCGCGCTGGCCAAATTCACGAAGAATTTTCTCCGGATTTGGATCATGCAGCAGTGCTCCGACATAAATCGCTCTATCGGTGTACACAAGTTGCACTGTTGTTTTGTACAAAGAGGGCGCACCGTTATTCGGATTGGTTTGGATAAACTGAAATGATTCAACATCCCTTAACCAACAATCATCATCAAGTTTCCCGTCAATTCGTGGTGCAGTTTCCACCCGCCTGGCTTGGTATTGTTTCTTCTCCACTTTTTTCACCTCCTGGGCCTCCACTGCCATGACAGACGCAGCCATCACAACACTTGCCAGAAGGTGCTTCGTTGGGTTCATGCAGGTTAAAAGTTCAGCTAGATAACGATAATCATACAAAAATAATACGCAGATTGACCATTGGCTAATCGTGCTATTCAGGCGGCTGTTTTACATTTATGAAATGAAAATTGGACTACTCTCTGATACGCACGGATATCTTGATTCGAAAGTATTTGAATACTTCTCTGCTTGCGATGAAATTTGGCACGCGGGCGATGCGGGCTATGACGTGATCGAAAAACTGGAAGTATTTAAGCCGGTGAAGGTCGTTTTCGGCAATATCGATGACCCGGAGTTTCAACGAAAGTATCCCGAAGATCTATGGTTTACCTGTGAAGGGCTTTCAATTCTGATCACTCATATTGGCGGAGCTCCACCCAACTATAATCCAAGAATCAAGAAACTCCTAAAGCAACGTATCCCTGATATTTTTATCTGTGGGCACTCTCATATCCTGAGGATCAAAAAAGATCCTCAATACAACAACATGCTTTACTTAAATCCCGGTGCGGCTGGCAATCATGGATTCCACATCATGAAAACGATCGTGCGCTTCGAAATTGTAGGCAGAGAAATTAAGAATATGGAGGTGGTGGAGTTGGGAAAAAGAGGGGCAATTTGAAAATTATCCAATTTGAAGATTTGAAAATTAAATCAGGCAATTTTCAAATCTTCAAATTTTCAAATTACTAAACGTACTGGTTCAGCATCACCGGCATCACCAGCATGAGAATATCTTCACCCTTGTCTTTATCGGCAGGGAAAATAACGCCAGCTTTGTTCGGTGCTGACATAGCAAGTTTAATTTGATCAGAGTCAAGATTGGAAAGCATTTCTACCAGGAATTTTGCATTGAAGCCAATCTCGATGTCCTCACCCTCGTGCTCACATGACAAGCGTTCATTTGCTTCGTTTGAAAAATCAAGGTCTTCAGCAGA
>DASTYM010000218.1:0-2506 GCA_035764995.1 Cyclobacteriaceae bacterium
GTGCTTGCACTGTTGATTCTGCTGGCATTATCGGGAATCGGATTTGTTGGTGCATTTTTCACCTCCAATCGTGAGCGCTACGCCAATAAAAAAACCACAATCGAAATGGTTGATAAGAAGAAGAGGGAATCGGAAGAGGCTTATAGGAATTAAAGATGTAAGGGGATACCGTTTATCGGTTGAAAACTGCTGTATATCAAAAACAGGACTTCATTTGAGCTGAAACTGAAACCAGTTTTCAGAATTAAAGTTTAGTAAGTAGACCATCCAACCCTGTTATGCTAAGAAACTACTTCAAAGTCGCATACAGAAACTTCACGAAGGAATCGCTTTATTCTTTCATAAACGTGACCGGCCTGGCAACAGGAATTGCCTGCTCGCTCTTAATATTTCTGTACGTATCGGACGAGCTTAGTTATGATCGCTATCACAGTAATGCCGGGAAGATTTACAGGGTAAACGAATTCTTCGAGCCTGCTGATGGTTCGGGTGAGCGATCTTCCAGCATACCGTTCCCGATGGGTGAGGCTCTGGTGGTTGATTACCCCAACATGGTAAAGGAGGCTGTTCGTTTTTTTGATTTTCAGGCGCCAACCATCACGGTCGTGTATGAACAAACTGAGAAAGAGTTCAACGAACGCAATTTCTTTTTTGTTGACTCGACCTATCACAAAGTCTTTGATTTACATTTACTAAAAGGTAATCCGGAAGTTGCTTTGAATAATCCCAATTCGGTAATTATCACGGAGAGTGCCGCAAAAAAATATTTCGGTGAAGAAGAGCCGATGGGTAAACTTTTACGATGCCAGGATCGTGTTGATTTGTTGGTGACGGGTGTTATGCCTGACTGGCCGCTGAACAGTCACTTTCGGGCCGATTTTCTTGCATCATTTTCTACGTTGCGGAATTTTTTTGGTGGGCAATTACCATCCCAATGGTATTGGAACCCTTGCTGGACGTACTTGCTATTGGAAGAGAGTACCGATGTGAAAGATCTTGAAGCTAAACTTCCCGAGTTTGTTCAAAAGCACATGCCTGAATTTATTAGGAATGATGTGTATTTAAAACTTCAACCTCTGACCGATATACATCTAACATCTAACCTTCAATTTGAAATAGAACCAAATAGCAGTGAAGCGAACATTTATCTTTTCTCGGGTGTGGCGATTTTCGTTTTGCTGATAGCGTGTATCAATTTCATGAACCTTTCTACCGCACGAGCGATGAACCGGGCCAAGGAAGTAGCGATGCGCAAAACAGTAGGAGGGCAGAAGCACCAGCTCATGTTTCAGTTCCTGATGGAATCGGTGCTGATGTGCTTTCTGGCCGTCATATTGTCGCTGGTAGTTGTTTATTTCAGCTTATTCTGGTTTAATAATTTTGCAGGAAAGGACTTATCGCTCGATTTAATGGACCCAACGCTGCTATTCTGGTTAACTGTCACAGGAATCGTTGTAGGAGTAATTGCGGGTATTTATCCTGCAGCTGTTCTCACATCATTTAATCCTGTAAAGGCGTTACGAGCCAAAAAAGCAGCTGGTAAAGGTTTTAGTTTTAGAAAAGCTCTGGTAGTCGCGCAATTTTCGATTTCGATTGTGCTGATTATCGGAACTGGTGTTGCGATTCAGCAACTTAATTTTTTACAAAACGATGAGGTTGGGTTTACGAAGGATCACATTATCATGATCCCAGTCATTAGAACTCCGATGGCACAAAAATACCAATCCTACGTTGATGAAGCGCTCAAGAACACAGGTATCCATTCCATCACAGCCGTAGAGGAAATCTTGGGAGCCAAATATCAAGGAGCCAATTATCAGTTCGAAGGTATGAAGGCATCAAGTTTGTTTTCGCGGCTAAACGTTCGGCATGATTTCCTGAAAACATTTGAGATTCCATTGCTCGCAGGAAGAGATTATTCCCGGGATATCACAACGGATGACAGCCTTGCGCTGGTGGTAAACGAAACACTTGTGAAAAGTTTTGGATGGACTGCAGAGGAAGCGCTAACCAAATACTACGACTTTGGCCCCTATCGTGGAAGGATTGTTGGCGTAACAAAGGATTTTAATTTTTCCTCTAAGCATGAACCTATCGGACCAATTGTTTTGCCCTTGAATACATTTCCCGGAGCGTTCAATTTGTTTATTAAATACATGGCGGTAAGGATAAGCCCAACCAACACGCAGGCATCAATTGAGGCATTGGAAAAATTATGGAAATCCATGTTGCCCGGACGGCCATTCGAATATTTCTTTCTCGATAATGAGCTCACTAACCTCTATAAGGCTGAGGCTAATTTGAGCAGGGTAGCGGGCACGTTTTCGGTGCTTGCCATTGTTGTGGCCTGTCTTGGTTTATTCGGACTGGCCTCATTCAATGCAGAGCAGCGGAAGAAGGAAATCGGGATCAGAAAAGTGCTCGGAAGTTCCGTGTCTCAAATCATCCTTTTGATTTTCTCTGATTATTCCAGGTTGCTGTTGGCGGCCATTATTATTGGTTGCCC
>DASTYM010000219.1:0-3600 GCA_035764995.1 Cyclobacteriaceae bacterium
CAATCAATGCAATAATGGCACGCCTGGTTGGGTCGGCAATAGCCTGAAAAATGTCACGTCTCATCATGTATAAATTGAGTTAAGGGTTAGTCATTAGGCATTAGGCATTAGTCATTAGTCATTAGTCATTAGTCATTAGTCATTAGTCATTAGTCATTAGAGAAACCGTTCGGTTGCAAATATATGCGCAACTATTCGGTTTCACAAATTTTTATTAAAAAAATGACTGGAAACGTTCAACTTCGGGCCAAACGGGTCTTTCCTCAGTATCAAATAAACTCTTACTTAGCCCTGTGGAATGTATTCGTGGCATTTACCTCCCAGGTTTATCATTATCGAGTGAAATGCCTGACTCCAAATGGGTTTTCCCGGTCAGTTTTATCCCAAATGAATACCACTAGGAACTTGTTACTACTCTTATTCTATTCAAAATCTCAATTGCTGCTTCATCAACTAATTCTTTGAAATAGGACCTTAAAAATATTAATTGAAAAAATTCTCAACGCAAGCGCTATGGGGGCTACGTTTTAAAGCTACTCGAATGTCTGCCAGTCGACAGTTACCGGTGACTTGTGACCCCCTTAATTCTGCTTATGCAACGGCAGCAGCTCCCGTACTTTGTTATTCCGCAGCCAAAGTCCGCCCCAAATTAAAATACCAAAGTAAACCGTGAACAATGTGTGTGAGAACAGAGGGTTATTCAATCGCAGGTGGGTGGCAATAGCACCACCAAAATAGCCGGTAAGCAGAATGGCCCCCAGGAAGGTCGTTCGCGGAATGATGTACAACAATGTTGAAATCAATCCAAGCGCTCCGATTACAGGCAAGTGCTCCTCACCAAAGCCAAGGGCGAGCGTTCCTTCGATCACCTCTTTGGGTTTAACAAATTTCATGATGCTGTCCATAAGCATGAAAAGAATTACCAGACCGCTCATAGCATAGGAGGTCCAGAGTCTGGGTTTTGATACTGTGTTTTCCATTAGAATTAGCTTTATGTTTTCGATTTGTTTGATAGCACAAACATATCATCAAGTTCATCCTTAATGGTAGTGCAAATGCGACAATCTCTGGGGTTGAATGCGGCAAGACTCCCTTCCAGGAGCTTAGGAGTTGTAGATTTTTCTTTGCGTCTTAGTTAGTGTCTTTTCGATTTCTTTGCGTGCCATTTTTTTTACGCTAACGCAAAGCGGAAATAAGACGCTAAGACTTACTAATTAAACTTCTAACTTCTTCCACATTAGGGGGAATGATTTTGGCGACCTGTCGACACTGTCAACCGTGACCGAACGTTGTTAAGAAACTAAACTACAAATTAACCCGAAAACCCCGCAATGGCATTGCATTTTGTTGAGCACTGTGGCCTAGAGTCTTAATCTCCTTGGGTTTTGCCGTGGGTCAAAAAGTGTCACAATGGTCACAACATTGCTCTCCGTCTTGTAGTAGATTACAGTGTGCTTTGTCAGGACAGACTTCCTCACGTTCTTTCGCTTGGTCGTCCGTGGAAAAAGATTGGGATTAATAGAAATTAAGTCGAGTCGTTTATCCAGTCTGCGTGCAAAATTCTGGATTTCCCTCTGGGTCCAGTTCTTGGTTAAATAGTCAATAATGTTTTTCAGGTCTGCTAAGGCCCTGTTGGACCACATCATTTTATAACCACTTCTCATAAAGCTTTTTAGCTTCTCTGTGTGGTTTTACGCGTCCAGCTTTAATGTCCTCCAGCCCCTTGTCGATTGCCGCTCTTTCCTCATCTGTTATCTCGTCCCACCAGTCGGCCTTTTTTGGCCTTTCTCTTAACATTTTTAGTCTTTCGATAGCCGTATTGTCCTTGAGTCCGGTCACCCATTTAATAATCTTAAGTTTTTCCTTCTCTACATTTAAGTCTTTTGTTCTCATGCCCGAATTTAAGAAATTTCTGTCACCCAAAGGTCATTGCGCGAACGTTTGGCTATATGCATATTTATTGGTTATAGCACCTTATTGTTCGGAAAGATAGCTTTCACGACAATATTGTTCATGACCCAATAATGTCTGGATGTACCGCAAATCAGTTCAGCGACAGAGGCAATGGTTTATCGTTTTGGATGTGCAGGAACTGATTTGGAATGGCAATAATAAATTTCGTACCCTCTCCTCTTGTCGATTCTACCTGAACAAAACCCTTCAGTGTTTTAACTGTCTGTTTCAAAATGTACAAACCAAGACCCGATCCTTTGGAGTTCAGGTCAGCCCGGTAAAACATATCAAAGATGCGCTCGATATGTTCAGGACTAATTCCTATGCCGTTATCAATAAATTGAAAATGAATGTAATCCTGGTCAGGCCGCACCTGGATTCGGATAAAGGATTCCTCCTTGGTCGCATCGGAGTACCTAATAGCATTTGAAATAAGATTATTCAACAAAATAGTTATCCGGCCCAAATCGGTAAAAACGGGAACAGTTTCTTTAATGTCAATCATCCAGCGAATACGATCATTCCGATCCATGAACTTGTGTGATTCAATAATATTATGAAGCACCTTGGTGATTTCAATCTGACTGGCTGATGGTTCAATATTTTTATTTTGAGAATAACTCACGATTTGCGCGATGAAATCTTCCATCCGCACTACACTTTCCCGCATCATGCTTGAATAACGCTCTATATTCTGTTTCTCTGTTTCGTACGAAAAAAGATCAATCAATCCCATAAGGGATGCCAGCGGTGACCGCAAGTCATGTGCAGTGCTGTACAGGAAATTATCAAGCTCTTTGTTAAGTCTGCCCAACTCTTTATTCTTCTTTCTGAGCAGTTTTGATTTCGCCCTGATCTCTGTCATCTGCCGCTCCGATTTCTCAAGCATCTGATTGAATGCGCGTGCCAGTGCTTGAATTTCCTTTGCTCCCCTCTTAAGATTATAATCAATGCGTTCCCCCGATCCTTTCACTCGTCTTACTTGTTTCGAAAGTGCGGCTATAGGCTCTGATAACTTCCTCGAAATCCAGATTCCGGAAATAATTGAAAATGCTATCGCACATATCAGCAGAATCAGGTAAAAAATTCTGGCCTTCTGTTGAGCATTGGATGAAAGCGTAAACGAATAGTTGTTGAGATCAAGATAAACGCTTTTGGGAAAATCCCGTCTGATACCGACTGCATCGCACGCTGCAATTCCTTTATGGCCTTTGTGAGCATGTGCGAGTAGGTAATAGTCAGAACGATTCCCAATACCAATTGCGCTGCCAAAATCATCACCAATAAAAACTGGCTTTTATTTTTAAAATCTATACTTCTTTGTTTGATCGATCCACGCATGAGGGCCACCGCACTTCGTAATTGACTGAGGTCCTGGTTAATCAATCCTTTATATCCGGCAGATTCTTTCAGACCGATCTTCTTCTCAATGTCAACGACTTCATTGAACAATGTGAGGTAATTGTTCAGGTTATCCAGAATTTCAGATGACCCCTCCTGTTCACGCAGAGACGCAGAAAAAGTTTCCAGCCGGTTATTGAACTCAACTTGGTATTTCAAATCTTTCCGAAGAAAAAAATCCTTCTCATGCCTGCGAAGCATGAGCATCTCCGCCTTATCAAAAGGAAAAGAAGAATTCTCAACATT
>DASTYM010000220.1:0-5131 GCA_035764995.1 Cyclobacteriaceae bacterium
GTAAGCCTTAAATGTCTTTGCAAAAGCCTGATAGCCGTTAAGCTCGGCAGTGGATAATCCTGGTGTGTTAGGACCTGCCTCAATGATTACGTTGCAGGTTTTTATACTTGCGTATCGCTGGGCATAGCTGTTGTTCGTATAAAAGGCACTGTTATCCAAGTTACCTGTGCCCATTAAGTCACCCACATAACGAGGATCAGCAGTATCAAAACGGTAGATGTCTCTACCGATAATACCAGCAACATCATACAGCACGCCAATTTGTGTACTAACAGACGCAAGGGTACCAATGACCAGCTCGTTTAATTTTCCTCGCGTTGGATCTTCCAGCACACCACCTGGTCCGTACAGGTTGGGCTGGTTAGGGTTCACTGGCTCATCGATCTCACATGAAAACGTGAAGATGACTGACAGCAGAATTGCGAATTGTATTGATAGTTTTTTCATAAGTTTCACGTTTATAAAATTAAAAAGCTACTTCTAAGTGGAAGAACATTCTCTTTGAATTTGGGAATGGTGTTACTTCAACTCCACCAATCACTCCACCGCTTCCGAAGTTTGATACTTCAGGATCGTAGCTACTATAATCAGAAATAAGAAGCAGGTTATTTCCGGATACACCAAATCGAACGCGTTGAACTGCATCTTTGAAGACTGAACTCAGCACTGACTTAGGAAGTGAATAATAAAGCGAAATTTCTCTCAACTTGATGTATTCAGAATCTTCTACATAAAGACTTGCGTTTTGGCCGCTGAAAAAGGCCGCGATACGAGCATCACCAAGGCGTTGGCCGTCAGGAAGAATTTTATCATAGTTGTATGATGTTCCTCCGAAGTCGGTCAGCAGACCTGTCAGGTTAATATTGTTGCCACCTTTCTTCCAGTGCCACAACATGGAGAATTCGAAATTCTTAAGGAACGTGACACTGTTATTCCACGACAATTCCCAGTCAGGGGCGGTGTTTCCGAGCACTTCCACAGTTGTAGATCCATTAGTACCCACAATTTGTGTAAGCGATTTACCTTCCTCAAGTCTTACTGTTCCGAGACCTGTTCCGAAACCGGCACCAGGAGGGTTGAATGCTGGAATATCCAAACGGGTCAGTTCTGAAACGTTCTTCCACCAGTTTAAGGTAGTGTTCCATTTCACTGCGCTCTTGCTAACAACCAAGGCTGTGAGTGAAAGCTCGACACCTTTATTTTCGATGTCAGCCAGGTTTGTGGTAATGGCAGTGAAGCCTGAAGATGGAGGCATTGCGGCTTGCAAAATCAGATCTTCTACTTTTTTGTTGTACCAGGTTGCTTCTAAACCTACGCGGTTGTTGAAGACACCAAGGTCCATTCCGATTTCAAATTCTTTTGAACGTTCTGGTAAGATGTCAGGATCACCCTTCACGTTGCCAACAATTGTACCCGTTTCACCGCCTGTATTGGTTGCTGCAAGCGGAGTGAATACCGCTTGAGCAAGCGTTGTCGGGTTTGGATTGGGAACACCACCGGCTTCACCATAGGCGGTTCTCAGTTTCAATTGACTGATGGCATCGACCGGCCAGAAGTCAAAATTTGCAATGTTAGCAGCAAGTGAGAATTTTGGATACGCAAATAGTTTGTTTGGATCGCCATTCAACGATGACTTGTCTAACCTTACACTTGCAGTTCCAATCAATTTGTCCTGCCAGTTCGCTTCTTGTTGAAAAGCATAACCAATATCTTCTGTGTCAAGCACTCTATTAAACACATTCAACGCCCCTGCCTGGTTCAGGTTAGCTTGTCCGGCAACCAGTTGTTGTGCCTGGGTCGTCAGGAGTTCGCGATGTTGATCCAATCGGTTGATACCTGCAGATGTGGTTAAGTCAACAGTACCTGCGGTGGTACTAAAAATGAGGAATGCAGAGGCATTTGTATTAAACGTAACGTTATTACCTCTTGAGTACAATCCATCCTGATTGTTAATTGTAAACTGTAAATACTCTGGGAAGTAAAGTGTAGATTCATTGTTGTAGTAATCAAGACCTCCGGTCAACTTCAATTGAAGGAGTGAATTGGATTTTCGTAAAATGTTCACGTTTAACCCGGATCCGACAATAAAGCGGTTTGTTACATCTCCAATTTGTGATTTATCCCGCGTCTGCAATGGGTTGGATGGGTTAGCAGGGTGGTTTGGATAAATCCCGTCTGTTGGATGCAACTCGTGCCATGGTAAAGTTGCCGATAAAGCAACACCATACGACACTCCGGCATTGTCATTGTTCGTCACACCCCGATCCATTTGTGAGCGAATGTAATTCGTTGACATATTGAAATCGAACATATCAGAGATCTTATGATCAATGTTCGCCCGAACGGATTGACGCTTAAAGCCGGTATTTTTAATAATACCTTCTTCATCTTTATTGCTGGCAGCTAAATAGAATTTGGTTTTATCACCACCGCCCGAAACAGTTAACCGGGTGTTTAGTAATGTTCCAGTTTCGCCATACATTTCATCTTCGTAGTTGTATAATTTTCCTGCGGCTTTGGCTGCATCATATTGCGCTTGGGCAGCGGGTCCAAAATCTGCCAGAACACTTTGAGATGTAAAAGGGCGAACGCCCAGCGGATTAAGAATTTTTGCAACACCAACATCTTGCCCAAACGTTACACTGGTTTTTCCGGTGGCGCCTCGCTTGGTAGTGATAATGACAACACCTGCATTGGCACGTGATCCATAAATAGCAGAAGCTGAGGCACCTTTTAGAATTTCAATATTCGCAATGTCATTTGGATCTAAATCTCCAATGCGGTTTGCTCCGTTATCCTGATTAGAAGTAGGGCCACCACCAACTTGTGCTTGTGTCACGGTATTGGTAGCAGGCTGGTTAACAGAGTTATCTACGTATACTCCGTCAATAATATATAGCGGTTCGGAAGATCCGGTAATTGTTGTAATACCTCTTAATTTCATGGAGATACCACCACCCGGTGCACCTGAGTTAGAAAGAATTTGAGCACCAACCACTTTACCCTGGAGCCCCCCATCCAACGTTTGAATAGCTGTACGGCCCGCCAGTTCTTCTCCAGAAACACTGCTTACTGTGTTACCAAGATTAGAACGTTTCACAGTACTCGCGAGTCCAGAGATTACAACTTCTTCAAGACTGGTAATGTCTTCACTCAGTTGTACGTCCACGCGATCTCCTGTTACAGCAACTTCTTCCGAGATATAACCAATAAAAGAAACCAGAAGTGTCGCATTGGCCGGAACTTCAAGAGAGAACTCACCATTGGAATCGGTAATGGTTCCTGTAGCTGTTCCCTTGACAATAATGTTTGCACCAATTACACCATCGCCAGTTCTGGCATCGGTTACTTTTCCTTTTACTGTGGTAGATTGCGCGAACGCTAACCCGGTTGTCAGTAAAAGCAAAAACAAAATTTTACTCCATTGAAGGTAGATTTTCTGCATAATGATTACGTTTTAGTTTGAAATGATTTTATAAATAACAGAAGTTAAGTCTTTCAATTCACATTTGAAAGATTTTAGGTTTGATAAACGGCTGAATGAACTTTATTATTAGCTATAATTACATTTTATCACGCGAAATGCGGTAGGAATGACGGCTTATAGTTTACACAGTTGGGTTGATAAATTGAAGGAAAGAATGCGACAACCTTTGCCAGGTTCCGCAGTGCATAATATGCTGCGTGCAAAACCAATTGGCCAATTACTACCCAGGTTTGAGCATAAGCTTCCGCCAAAATTGGGAAGCGTTCTCATCTTGTTATTTGAAGAAAATGGAATACTAAAATTTCCATTGATCAAACGGCCAACATACACGGGTGCACATAGCGGACAGATCAGTTTACCGGGAGGTAAAGTAGAAAAGGATGAAGATGTTTTTGCTGCTGCACTTCGCGAAACTGAAGAAGAAATTGGTGTGAACAGGAATGATATTGAAATCATCGGGAAACTGAGTGAGTTTAATGTGCTTCCGAGTAATTTTTTAGTTACGCCCGTTGTCGCTTTCACCGATGGTGTTCCAACATTCATTCCTGATAAGCATGAAGTTGAGCGAGTGATTCAGGCTGACTTACTAGATTTTTTAAGAGAGGATGCAATCAGAGAAAGTGAAATACTAGCTGCGGGCTTATATCGAATGATGGCTCCGCATTTTTTGATTGAAGATGAGATTGTCTGGGGCGCAACAGCGATGATGTTGAATGAATTCCGATCAATCTGCAGAGATTCGAAGTAGTGTTATTTTTATTTGGATTAATTCTAAATAATAGCTAGAATTGTAAATCCTAACGAAATTCCGAGGATTTAAAATTATGAGCACAACGGAAAAATCAATTGACTTGCGCACTGCCTGGAAAGAATTGCAACAATCAAATCCGGCCTTGCGCATCCGCGATTGTGCAGAAAGACTTGGCGTTAGTGAAGCTGAGTTACTGGCAACAACGGTCGGTGATTATTCTGTTCGCCTCGAAGGTGACTGGACAGAATTGTTGAAAAGACTTCCTGCGTTAGGTCGGGTCATGACACTTACCAGAAACGACAGTTGTGTACTTGAACATAAAGGCCTTTTTCAAAAGATTGATGTGATGGGTGAAGGAGCCAGAGCCATTGCAACGGTTATTGGGCCGATTGAATCACGCGTGTTTTTTGCTGCCTGGAAATTTGGTTTTGCAGTTCGTCAGGAAACGCCTCGTGGTATGCAACTGAGCATCCAGATTTTTGATGAAACAGGAACGGCTGTTATGAAAGTTTTCTTACAAGGCGCGGTTGGCAACAAGGCGGGAAGTGACCAGGAAGCTTACAATAAACTCGTTGCTGATTTTCAGTCAGCCGACCAAAGTCAGAACATCACCGTTACTGCTGTGAGCGATGCGCCAACGAAATCTAAAAATGAAGTTGATGCTGTAGCACTTGTTCAGGATTGGGAAAACATGAAAGACACCCACGACTTTTTTGGAATGCTGCGCAAGCATCAGGTAAACCGGTTAGATGCGTTGTATTTAGCAGGTGAGCAATATGCGTATCAACTTGATAAAAGCGCAGTAACAAAAATGCTCGAGACAGCTGCTGCTGATAAACTTCCGATCATGGTGTTTGTAGGCAACCGCGGTAACATTCAAATTCACCAGGGCA
>DASTYM010000221.1:0-3193 GCA_035764995.1 Cyclobacteriaceae bacterium
TTAGCAAGCTGAAGAAGTAATTGCCTTTTTTTACCGCTTGAAATCCCACCGTTTATCTGTGATTCTGTTATACTCCAAAGTATCTCAACTTGTGACTCGTCTTTGATCTGTTTTTTAATATGCTCTAACAATATACGAAAATCATTCTCGTGTTGTGGTATTACAGGTATCAAAATTGATAGAATCATAACGGGAAGCCTAATGATTTTCTTTTTGCATAAACAGCCTTACCATGCTCCCAATTGGCAGAGCTTCTCCTGTACGTTTCATCGTCAGGGGCTTTACCAACACATACATGAGCGTGTTCAAACTTTAAATGTGGTGCGTTTTTCATTGCGCCTAACTTATGGGCTGTCCAGTATAAATCCTCATCCACGAACATCGATTTATATTCAGGGTGCCAGAAATATCCTAACCTTTCGTAAAGCGACCTGTTCATGATTGGAATAGTTAGCACCGGAACATGGAAATTTTGCAAACAGTCATCAACCTTCAATAAAAGGGGTCGGCTCTCCTTCTCAAATTCTTTCAACACTGCCAACCCCCAATTATCAAAGCATTTAAAGTCGTCACTGAGGTAAAGTAAAATATCACCATACGACACAGAAGCGGCTTTATTAGTGGCCTCAACCACTGAGTTATTATCCTCGACAAGAAACTTATTGATCTGCCCGTTGTATAGTTTTGCGTATTGGTCAATCGTGTTGTCTGATTTGTCCAGGCTTAGTATTAACTCAACGTCACATCCTGCCTTTTCAATCCATTCTCGTGAATTGTTAAAGCTCTTTTCAGGTCTGCCTCTGGATGGGTGCAATAAGCTGATTGTCATAATTTATAATCGTCTGTTGAATCGTAAGGATGAGAATTAAAACCTAATAATATGCTGTCTTTTGTTATCTGAAATTCATGCCAAGTGTTAGGTGGAACGGTGTAGGTTTCGCCCGTTTTCATTTTAACGGAAGTCCTCATAATGATTCCTTCCACCGTTGAAAGGTTAAGTTTGCACTTACCCTTTAATAAAATAAACTTCTCAGTTTTAATCTTATGGTAGTGGTTACCAATAACACAATCCTGTTTTATTGTTATGATCTTAGCCTCTGGGAATGGCTCTAATGTTCTTCTTTCGTCTTCGTGTATCATTGTAGTTCAGCCTCCATCATGATTTTTACAAGATCTTTAAACTTAATCTTGGGTTCGAATCCCAAAACTTCTTTGCTTTTTGTCGCATCTCCGAGCAATAAATCAACTTCGGCCGGACGGGTCAACGATTGATCATAGTCAACATATTTATCCCAATCTTCAATGCCAGCGCATTTAAACGCCTCTATTACCCATTCCTTTACGCTGTGTGTTTCTCCTGTGGCTATCACGAAGTCATCAGGCGTTGGATGTTGCATGATCCTATAAATCCATTCAACGTACTCTTTGGCGTATCCCCAATCTCTTTTAGCGTCAAGGTTCCCTAAAACTAATTTACCTCTCTCACCTCTATAAATCTCAGCAACAGCCTTACATACTTTCCGACTTAAAAACGCTGGCCCTCTTCTGGGTGACTCGTGGTTAAAAAGTATTCCGCAATAAATCTTCATCCCGTAAGCCTCTCTCCATATCCTTGCCTGATTATATGCCGCAACTTTAGAGGCTCCGTAAGGAGAACGTGGATAAAATTTTGTTGTTTCTGTTTGTGGTGTTTCCTGAACCTTTCCGAACATTTCAGAAGAGCAAGCCTGATAAATCTTACAGTCAAGCTCTAAAGCCCTGACTGACTCCATTATCCTCATTAACCCATTGCAGTTTATGTCCTGTGTTACGTCTGGATGGTCATAAGAATCCCTTACTTGTGACATAGCAGCAAAGTTGTATATTTCATCAGGCTTCACTTCGTTTATAATCCTGAAAATACTTGTTGCGTCTGTCATGTCTCCGGTATGGAGTTTGACTTTATCGATCACATTTACAAGGTTGGATAAATTTGGCTGGCTTATACGTCTGATCATTCCGTGAACCTCATAACCTTTCTCAATGAGTAATTCAGATAAATATGAACCATCCTGGCCAGTGATTCCAGTAATTAATGCAACCATGTAACGTTTATTTTTTTATTGTGTATGTAAATTGAAAACAGCCTTTCAAGTAAAAAGGGGGCTAATGGATAGTATCTCAATCCTATTTTTTGTTCCAGATAATCAGAGTCAGCAGCGTCTTTTTTTGCAAGTGCCGTGTAGTTACTATCAACCACCGCATCTAGGTAAATTTCAGGGTCGTTTTGTATCATATCCATTGCTGGTGAAAGGTAACTTTTAACGTAGTCCTGATAAATTTCAAGTTTAGCCATGAAGGCGTTTTGATAGATAGGTATTTTTACCTCCTCCGGCATTGAAATGCCCAATTTTTCAAGAATTTTTGCCAACGTAGACCGAAAATTAGGGTGCCAGTTCTCAGCAGCACCTAACATGGTGTGGTGTTTTGAGTTTCGAGTGAACGGCAGCACATCATATTCAGAATTTATGACTTCTTCCGTGATATGTTCCTTTAATTGTGGCTTACCTATGTTCCAGCGCAGTTTTTGAGTCAGTTTCCAAGAGCAAACACCTATTTTTTCGGCTTTTGACTGCATCACAAGGTCTTTTATTACGCTGTTTTCAAAGAAAATAGTAAGATCGTTGTTAAAAAAAGGCTTTGCGAAAGGATAAATGAATTCTTTTTGAGATTCATGGTAATAAATTTGTATTAGTTCCGCAGCCATGAAAGTACATCCCGATAGCACGAACCGCAGTTCATGTTCCTATGCGTTTTATGAATTTCGTTGTATAGCTTAAAGGCCTTTTCCCAATTAGGTGACCTTCTGAAAATTGAAACTTCTCCAGAAGTATTAAGAGCGTTTAATATCTCTTGCTTGTTCATTGAATCAAATGTATAAACAAACGGTTAAACAAAATAATAAAAAAGCCGAAATCTTTTAAAATCTCGGCTTTACCCCTCATTTATGAAAATCCACCTTTACACGGTGGCTGCATTCAAGTAAGCTAACGTATTAGCTGCACTTCCTCCAATCAATAACCTCTTAGGTAAAAACCTTTCAGTTCCTACTAAAATGATCTGTGAAGTTGTGGAATCAATAGACTGACGCCCTGACCCTCCGGTTGAACCGTCTGAACCTAAACCGTTTTCTGCCCCTAAAATAAGGAACTCT
>DASTYM010000222.1:0-2964 GCA_035764995.1 Cyclobacteriaceae bacterium
GCTGCAGATAACCGAATTCATATTGACACTATTTTTCATGTTTCCCTGGCACAAATGATAAAGACTTATTCGGTGCCCAGTACCGGCCTGAACGGATTGCCTTTTTATCATTATCATTTTGGAAGTCATGTTATTTTTGCATGGCTTTCTAAGACTTTAAACATCAACCTTTTTGCATTCTATCAACTTTCTTTCCCTGCTGTATTTTTACCATTATTTGTTAAGTCAGTTTTAGGATTACCGATTGCATGGAGTGAGAAAAAGGAAAGGGTTTTCAATTTTAATTTATGGCTTTGGGCGGCTATTTCTGCCGCATTGATTGGGGTGTTTCCACTTTACAGTGTATTGGCTAAAGCTTTGTTGGAGGTTCTGCCGGTATTTGCGAGTGAGTCATACTGTGTTTCGATAGTGTTAACCTTTTTCTTTTTCAATATCCTTCTCTTTAATCATGACGAAAAGGCAACCGGTTGGGTTGGATTTAACCTATCCGTGTCGCTGGTTTTATTGGGCTTAGTATTTCTGATAGGGTTATCCAAAAACTCGACCCTGTTTATGATTGATATTCTCATTCTATATTTGTTTGTCAGGTTTAAGCTCTATAGGGAATGGAAGGCATGGCTATTATTTGGTATTGTAGGATTAATGTCAATTATTTGCCTCTATTTAACAGTTGACTCCAAATCCGGAGATGGATCGTTTGTACCATTTGACTTTTATGAGCGGTATACCACGTTAAGTGTTTTCGATTTTCTTTTTGTTTATTTTTTCTGGTCCATCGTGCTCGTTGGTTCCTGCCTATTTGTGATCTTCTTCAAAAAGAAAGCAGATACACCTAAATATTTCATTACGCTTGCCGAAATAGGCCTATTGATTTCAATTGTGGGCGCATTACCAGGTACATTTTTTTCTATTGCTGGAGGAAGTGCAGGTTATTTCATGAATGTTCAAATGTGTTTTTCACTAATTTTTTTCTTAATGATTCTTCCAGAGGTAATTGAAAATCTTAAGATCGCGAGAGGGAAAATTGAGGAGAGCCATAAAAAACGCTTAGTATCAATTTTCTTGATTGTATTCACGGTAATGGCGTGTATCAATATTCAAAATAATTTTAGAAAATCGATAAAGGTATATGTTAAGCATACTTGGGAAGATAAAGCGAGAATTTGCGGAATAAGTTTAGAAAGCAAACCAGCGACTTTTTTTGGAATGGTGAAAGATATTGTATCGCTTAATTCAAAAATCGGTTCTTGCCTCTCCTCTAATACCACCTATACTATTTTTCAGCAACTTTCTGAACTTGACACCATTCCATTAAAAGAAAAATCGAAATCAATACTTAAGTTGAAAAATGTTAACCTGCTTGCAGAGAAATTCCCCTGTTACAAGTATCCCTTTTTCTTCACCTCGCTAACAGGCCTGGCTTTAGAAAATGGATTTGTTTTGGATGATTGTTTAGACGCCCAAAATTATAGCTTTGAATATTATAGGCGGGCAGATATAGAAGCACAGACGCCTCGTCAGCCTGCTACTGAATTTGTAATCAGTCTTGACTCAGGAAAGGTGCAATTGGAAACTTTACATTCCGAATCAGCCACCCGATAGAGACTACCCATCATTTATTTTATTCTTACCAAATCCGGATGGTGAATTTTCATCCATTGCACGGTCTCTTCAATTCCTTGCTCCAAACTATAGGGAGGATTTCCAAACTCCATTAATGTTTTCTCCATCGGAGCTGAATTGCTGTTTGTCATGCTTTTGTATCGGGAGGATGTAATCGGGAATTTTACGTTTGCTAATGCAAACACATCACCAACCCAAGCCAGCATTTTGACAAATGCTCTTGGAACAACTCTTACTTTCTTTCCCGTTTGCTTCACTGAAAAGCCATTTACCCAGTCATAAAGATCGATTGGTGAATCGCCTACATAGAAGACCTTTTTATCAACCTTTCTATGCTCGGATTTCAGAATTGAAATAATTTGGAACGCTACGTTACCGACATAGCCATAGGATCGAATTACAGGTACTCGTCCTGGATGTATATACAACCCTTTACTCAACACTTTCCAGAATTCGTAAGGGTAACGAAGGTGCCAGGGACCCCAGATATTCGTTGGCCTGATGATTGTCCAGATGCACATCAGATCAGCATTTCGAATATTTTTTTCCATGATCACTTTACTTTCTCCATAAACCGTATGGGGTGCAAAGTCTTCATCGTGTTTTGGTAATTGCTTGTACTGATGGACAAATTGAGTGGAGGTAAATACGACCTTCTTTACATTGCTGCAATTCTTGATCGCGTTGATAAGATTTGTCGAACCTTGTGTATTAAGTTTGTAGTCGTCAAGTGTATTTTTTGGATCGGTGTCGGTGCGTGCAGCCAAATGAACGACTGCTTCGGGTTTAAAATTTTGGAAGGCCTGATTCACTTGGTTCTCATTCATCAGATCACAGTTCTCCCAGTAGGGAAGGTGTTTCGCATCGTACGGCTTCGTGCAATCAATGTTTAAGATAGTATAATGCCCTTCTGTAAGTAACTTTTCTATCAGATTGGTTCCAATAAATCCAGAACCACCAGTTATTAATATCTTCATTTTCTTCAATTTAAAAATTTCATTTTCTGCTACATCGCAGCGACTTCCACAAACATTTTTTCCATGTTATTTAAATGGGTATCAAGTAAAAACTCGGAAATGAATTTCTCCCTTCCTTTACTGCCCAGTCGTATTCTCAATGCAGGATTCTCAGCTAACAACTTGATCTTTTCGGCTAGTTTGACAGCGTCTTCAACCGGGACAAGGTAACCCGTAACCCCGTCTTCAACAAGTTCCGGTATCGCATTCCATTTTGTTGCAATTACCGGCAGTGAAAACATCATGGCCTCTGCAATAACATTTCCAAACGATTCTGATTCAACAAAAGAAGGAAAGCAAAAAACATCCGCGGTTAGGTATTCAT
>DASTYM010000223.1:0-3300 GCA_035764995.1 Cyclobacteriaceae bacterium
TGGCTCCCATTGAGGAGAAACTTGCATCGCCTTCTCTCAACGCCCTGGATCGAAGGTCCTTTCAATTGGTGAGGCGAAGTGCAAACCGGCTGCTTACGCTGATCAATCAACTCTTAGACCTATCAAAATTAGAAGCAAAAAAAATGAACCTGGTTGTTCAGCAAGGCAACATGAATGAACTTTTACGGGTCGTAGCAGCTTCGTTTGATTCATTCGCTGAAACAAGAAAAATACAATTCCAAAAAGACATTCAATTTGATTTACCCGAAACCTGGTTTGATTCAGACAAACTAGAGAAAATCCTGTGCAATATACTGATCAATGCGTTCAAGTTTACGCAAGCGGAAGGGGCGGTCACGCTTGTTGCTGAAACTGCTCCCCATACCTATGATTTGCGAATCAGGATTACCGACACAGGGAAAGGAATCCCGGAGCATGAACTCCCCTACGTTTTCTATCCGTTTTATCAAACCCGGTACAATGAAGATGACTCATCAATGGGCACTGGCCTTGGCTTATCGTTAGTAAAAGAATTGGTGAACCTGCACCATGGAACAATTGATTTAACGAGTACAGTGAATGTCGGCACTACCATCACCATCACAATTCCAGTGACACTAAATCGACTTCCCAATGCAACCATCAAACCGAGCGTGCAAGGAAGCCTGCGATACCTTCTGAATGGAATGGATGAGAAGATTTATCAATTAAACGATCAACGCGGTGTCGATCAGCGTGCAACTCAAAATGAGGACGAAGCTGACGGGCAATCGAAACTTGAGACAGTCCTGATTATTGAAGACAATCACGACTTGAGGAATTTTATTTCAAATTCACTTCGCGACCAATTCATAACCCTTACAGCCGTGAATGGGGAGGAAGGTTACAATTTGGCGATGGAATCAATTCCTGACCTTATTATTTCTGATGTTATGATGCCCATTCTTAATGGCATTGAACTTTCTGCAAAGCTCAAAAATGACGAACGCACCAGTCATATTCCCATTGTACTATTAACGGCCAAAGCAGACAAAGATTCTCGAATTGAAGGGCTTCAAAAAGGCGCTGATGATTATCTCGCGAAACCTTTCTCGATGGATGAACTTCGCGTTCGGGTAACAAATCTCATTGAGCAACGCAAGAAATTAGCTGCAAAATACCGGGCAGCCATTCCATCAATACCCATTGAGCCTGTGCTTCATCGCGAGTTAACACTCGATGAGAAGTTCCTTTTACGAGCAAGTAAATTAGTTGAAGATAATATCAGTGATTCACTTTTCGGAGTCGAACAAATGGCAAAGGAAATTGGCTTAAGCAGAGCTCAGTTATTTAGAAAGCTGAAAGCTATCGCGGGCATTTCTCCCAATGAATTCATTAATGAAATACGACTTCAGAAGGCAGCGAAACTCATTCTTTCTAAAACAGATACCCTGGCGCAAATCGGATACTCTGTTGGATTTAATGAACAATCCTATTTTGCTAAATGCTTTCGGAAAAAATTTGGCGTATCGCCCAGTGAGTATGCCAATAAAGAAGTTGGGCAAGAAGCTTGAAACCTTTACGTCAATTGGTCTATTCCACTTGTACCACCTTTAAGTTCGTGTTTGCATTTACAACCGGAACATACATCAACGACACCTGCGCTGGATTTTGGATAAACTTTCCTGTAAACCTTGGCAGCAATGGTATGGTAAACGAATGCGTTCCGGCTTTCAGATTCTCACAAAAAATCACGGTCTTTTCTTTAAAATACTCGCGGTGTGTCTCACCCCTGCTTTGACGCTTGTCATTGTAACTGCATGAACCTGGAATTGGAACTTCAATCATCACATACTCCATCGATGCATCTCTCTTAACGTTCACGTCAACCACAAGGTTAACGGGTTGACCTGCTTCAAGTGTTGATTTCTTACTTTCGAGCGTGGTCTTAATGCTAAATCCATCCACGCCTGTCTTGGCAACAGTAACCCGTTCCAGTTTGTATTTCATTACATATAAGGGCACACCTGATTGCTTTTCAATTCGCAACTCCTCTCCTGGCGCAAGTTCAACCTGGTAAGGAAACTTGGTCAGTTCCTGATTAACCTTACCTGTCAGTTTTATTGTTGCCACCTGATCTTTCTTTGCACCAGCCTGCAGCAAATCCGGCAACACACTCATGATCACACTGGAACTATGATAGGTATTCCACGAGTTCTTTCTTCTTTCTTTCAGGAAATACAATTGCATCGGAATAACTAACGCCCGCAAAACCGAATCTCGCTTCACAATCCGGTATGCTACTGTATTTGCTTCGAGCTCATTATGATACCATGAATACGATGAGTTGTCATCAGTAAAGTTTACATCTCCCAGGATTCCCTCCTTTTTATAGTGCATCAGGGAATCCTGCGCAAATGGGATACCCTTCAGCTGCTTCACTTCCAACATCAGCATCTTTTGTATAAAGTATCCTGACTTCCATTTTGTTTCACCAGTCCGGATATTTTTAATGAGCTGGTTCTTGTAAATCAACGAGTCAATTTTTCCGGTAAGCACTGTATAATTCAACCCGATGCCCCACGTAGCCAGCGCATTCAGTAAGTCGGCATCTGAAATATGAATGTCCTTTTGAAATTCATACTTGTACGTTGCCTTTCGAGTCAGATTTTTCACATCGAGAGCTACTGCGTAACCAGCATCCTGCGCCACCTTCAACGCACGCAGAATGTGAGCCGACATCCAGTAGGAAGTATTGGATGAAATATCCCACCATGACCACAAAAATTCATGGTTTTGATTTTTCAAAAGTCTGTTAATAATCCGATTTACATCTTTATCATATTTGAATGGCTTCCCGTTAAACTGCATGACATTCTTATAGCTAATCAGCCCCAGTAGTTTTGATGCCAGCTGCTCATTACAATCGTATCGGTATCTCACCAGGTCTTCCACATCACGTACCAGAACCTCCATGGGATTATCAAGTATCTCAACAATAGTTTTTTCATTTTCACCTGGCTTTACGGTAATCACATCATTTTCCTTCAGGATGTCCAGCGACCCATCTGCACGAATGATGCCCTGCTCAACAACGGGTACTTCCCTCTCCTCTCCATCGAGGTAGCCATCATCACGCGTAAAGACGAAGCTTCCTTTTATTGTGTCTGTCGATTCAACACGTGTGTATATGCGTTCGGTGTGAAAACCCATAAATGAAATATTCTTCTCCTGCTCCCGGGCAGCAATCTTCCATTTTATTTTTCCGTTAATCGTTGAATCCTGTGTGTAATTAAGAACCTTGCCTAAGAAAGCAACTGA
>DASTYM010000224.1:0-2103 GCA_035764995.1 Cyclobacteriaceae bacterium
TTTGCCGTGCCAACGTTATTGCATCATTGAAAATTATTCAATACATGATTAAAAGGTTTTTTAGTACATCGTTATTCTTTTTAATAATTAGTGGAAGCGCGATCGCGCAAATTCTTACACCCGCAAAGTGGACCTGGCAACCATCGAGCATAAATGTGAAAGTTGGTGATGAGATTGACCTGATCTTCAAAGCTACGATCGATAAGGATTGGTATATGTATGCCAATGATTTCGATCCGGAGTGCGGTCCTATTTTAACAACCGTTACGCTAACTCCCGATGCGAGTTTTAAAGTAATTGGAACACTCAAAGCAATTAATCCAAAACCCAAGCACGATGAGGTTTTTGATTGTGATGTTAAGATTTTTGAAAAAACAGGTGAGTTCAGACAGAAGATAAAAGTCCTGTCTGCAAATCTGAAACTTTCCGGTACTTATGATGGACAAGTTTGTACTAGTGTGGATGGCAAATGCATCGGATTTGATGGCGATTTTGAGTTTACGGGGATTGCGGTAACAGGTGGTGAAAAGAAAACGGAGTCCAAAAAAGAGGAAATAAAATTTGAGATCACAACACCCGTTGTAATAGACAGTGCAAAGAAATCTGAACCGGCTACAATAGAAAAAACCGAGACTGAAATCAAGGGCCCAACCCTGGATGAATCAATTCTTGAAGGAGAATCAACGTTTGGTAACGATTCGTTTTGGTCGTTGCTGGTACTGGCTTTTATTGCAGGGCTTACTTCATTGATCACACCGTGCGTTTTCCCGATGATCCCCATGACAGTCACGTTCTTTTTAAAAGACACACAAACAAAACGGGAAGGAATTAAGAAGGCAATCATTTTTGGTTTGTCCATTATCATCCTTTACTCGTCAGCAGGAACGTTGTTTGCAATCATCCTGGGGCCTGAAGGATTAAATGCATTGGCTACTAACTGGGCATTGAACCTGTTTATATTTTTAGTGTTCATCATTTTCGCACTTTCATTTTTCGGATTGTTTGAGATCACAGCACCGTATCAACTGGTTAACAAAGTAGATCAGAAAGCTGAGAAAGGCGGACTGGTAGGAGTTTTCTTTATGGCTTTTACACTGGTGTTGATTTCCTTCAGTTGTACAGTGCCCATCGTGGGAAGTGTGTTGGCACTTTCGGCAGGCGGTCAAGTTTTGAAACCGATCCTGATGATGTTCTCTTATTCACTCGCGTTTGCTTTGCCGTTTACTTTTTTTGCATTCTTCCCGGAGATGATCAAGAGCATGCCAAAATCAGGCGGCTGGTTAAATGCTGTGAAAGTAACACTGGGTTTTTTGGAACTTGCTTTGGCGCTAAAGTTTTTCAGCATTGCTGATCAAGCCTATCATTGGGGACTTCTCGATCGTGATGTGAACATTGCGCTTTGGGTTGTGATCTTCACGCTTCTTGGATTTTATTTGCTGGGAAAAATTCGCTTGCCTCATGACTCTGTGTTAGAAAAAATTCCGGTAGCGCGTTTATTGTTGGCTATTGGTGTTTTCACTTTTGTGATTTATTTGATACCAGGTTTGTGGGGTGCTCCACTCAAAGCATTGGCGGGATATCTTCCACCTCAATACACGAATGATTTTGATTTGGTGACCCTCACGCGAAACACACGCGAGAACGAAATTTGTGAACAACCCAAGTATGCCGACTTCCTCCACTTACCGCATGGCTTACAAGGATACTTTGACTATGAGCAAGCAGTGAAATGCGCCCGCGAACAAAACAAACCTCTTTTTATTGATTTCACAGGCCATGGTTGTACCAATTGCCGTGAGATGGAAGCAGTGGTATGGAGCGATCCTGCAGTACTTGAACGATTGAAAAATGATTTTGTCGTAGTCGCGCTCTATGTTGATGACAAAACAACCTTACCGGAATCAGAATGGTATACTTCTAAGTACGATAACAAAGTGAAAAAAACAATCGGCAAGCAAAATGCCGATCTTCAAATCACCAATCTTGATAACAATGCGCAGCCTTTCTATGTGCTGCTGGGCACCGATGAACGCGTGTTAGCCTGGCCTTATGGCTACAACCGCAGTGTGGAAGAGTTTGTAAAGTTTCTGGAAAAGGGTAAGT
>DASTYM010000225.1:0-2578 GCA_035764995.1 Cyclobacteriaceae bacterium
GATCACGCAGAAAATACAAGAATGCAGTTTTAATCCCGCTAAAAGAGAAATCCAAACCAGGCATGAACGTCTGAGGAAATTTAAACATCATCGGATTTCCTTTCTGAGCATATGAATCAATTAACGGACCGCCCGGGTAAGGCAACCCCATCACCTTGGCTGCTTTATCAAAAGCTTCTCCAACAGCATCGTCCTGAGTTTCACCAATCACTTCCATCTCTAAATAATCACGTACAAAGATGATCTGCGTATGACCTCCACTTACGGTGAGACATAGAAAGGGAAATGATGGCCTGGGTTCATCAATAAAATGAGAGAGGACATGCGCCTGTAGGTGGTTCACTTCAATCAACGGCTTGTTCAATCCAAGTGCCATCCCTTTTGCAAACGATGTTCCTACCAATAAAGATCCCATCAAACCGGGGCCGCGCGTGAACGCGATCGCATCCAACTGCAACTTTTCTACGTTAGCTTTCCTGAGAGCGTCTTCGACTACCATGACAATATTTCGCTGATGTGCACGAGATGCCAGCTCAGGCACTACTCCGCCATATTTTTGGTGAACGGTCTGTGAGGCGATAATATTATTGAGTACCTTGCCGTTTGTGATTACAGCGGCAGATGTTTCATCACACGATGATTCAATGGCAAGTATGACGGGACTCATGGAGTACAAATGAATCTGCAAGGTATCAAAAAACGCATTGCTAAAATACTGGTATACACAATTACCAGCATTATATTCCTGCTGATCTCATCCTTCCTAATCTTGCAACTTCCTGGTGTTCAACGCGCACTAGCCAGGCAATACCTTCATGGGTTTTCTCAAGTCATTGGATTTAAAACCACCTTCTCCTCGATCCGCTTTTCATGGTTCGACCGACTTGTACTGGATGATGTTCTTATTCAGGATCATGGGAACAATGACATGATTGGTGTAAAGCGTTTAATGGTCAATTACAAGTTCTCTTCCCTCTTCCAGGGAAAAAACGTCAACATTGACGCAGTGTATATAGACAGCGCACGAGTTTATTTTACCAAGATTACGGGGCTAGATTCTGTCACGCGATTGAACATTAACGAATTCATTAAACAGATTAATGAACAATATGGCTCCGCTGGCAAAGGCGGTAAGACTGTTCAGATCAATATTGGTGAAGCTATTGTTAATAACAGCCGCTTCGCGTACGATAATACCGGTCGCGATAGCTTGGCAGGGTTTGATTACAATCATTTCGCCATCAGCATTAGTGATGCCCAGCTTCAAAATTTTGTAGCACTCGGTGATACCGTTCAGTTTGATGTGAACTCTTTAGCTGCCGCAGATCAAAAAACCAATCTTGAAATAAAACAACTTTCCACCTTCTTCAGGATTTCTCAAAAAGCGATGGAGTTCCGGGGTGTTAATTTAAAAGCCGGGCAAAGTACCATTACCGATACTGTTATCTTTAACTACAATAGCCAGGATGATCTGAGTGATTTTGTTAACAAGGTGAAAATTCATGCGCACCTCGATAACACAATTATTAACCCCGGGGATCTTTCGCTTTTCGCACCTGCGATGAAACGGTTTCAACTACCATTGACCGTAAATGGTCTTGTTAATGGAAGAGTTAACAATTTTAAGTTTAAAAATATGGAGTTGAGAGCGGGCAACACATTGTTACAAGGTTCAGTTGACATGAACGGACTTCCTGACTTTAATGAAACGTTCATCGTGCTTCATCTCAAAAATTCAAGAATTGATTTTAATAATATCTCATTCATACTGGATGAGCGAATTACCGAACGACTTACTCCATTGGGCGTTCTGTCTCTCAATGGACAATTTTTGGGCTATCCTACCGACTTTGTTGCAAAAGGTGATTTCTCTAATACTTTCGGCCGCATAGTTTCCGACATCAACTTGAAAGTAAATGAAGAATCTTTTGAGCGATCCTCTTACAATGGACAAATCAGTTTAATCAATTTCAATCTTGGGCAGTACATGAATGATACTGTGATGTACCAAAAAGTTAACCTAGATGGTCGCATCAGTGGATCAGGTTTTACCAGGAGTACAGCAAATTTTAACCTTGTCAGTTCGATCAAATCAATAGGATTAAAGGGATACGATTACAAGAACATCGTCACAGATGCACGTTTCTCTTCTCAATTTTTTAATGGCCAGTTAAAAGTCAATGATCCTAACCTGCAAGTACAGGCAAAAGGTTCAATTGATTTACGGAATAATCTCGACCTGATTAAAATACAGGCTACTCTCGACACGGTTAACCTTCATAATTTAAATCTTGCCGGACAGAAACTTTTTGTCCATGCGGCAGTGGATGTAAACATGAGAGGTTTTAAACTTGATAGTTTATCAGGTAACGCGAGTGTCCAGGGCTTGAAACTAAATTATAACAATGAGTGGCTTACGCTCGATGACATAACCGTGCATGCCACGCGAGATAAAAGTCAGCGGGAAATCCGTATTGAATCAGATGTTATAGATGCAAGGGCCGCAGGGGATTTTTATTTTTCAAATCTCTATCGTGACATACAAGTCCTATTGGAGGAGTTTTACCTCAATATTAAA
>DASTYM010000226.1:0-5950 GCA_035764995.1 Cyclobacteriaceae bacterium
AAACTGGATAATACCAACGAGGTTTCTATGAATGATGTGCTGATGTCTGCCACGATAAAAGACGGCAGGTTAAGCGTAAAACCTTTTGATGTAAAATTTGGCAGTTATAAAACAACAGTTGCAGGCAGCACGGGAGTTGATGGATCAATTGACTACAAATTAAAAATGGATGTACCTGCCGGCAAACTGGGGTCTCAGTTTAACAGTTTTGTTTCAGGCGGGAAATCCGATCCAAATGCCATGGTTCCGATAAACATAGGATTAGGTGGTAGTTTTTTAAGCCCTTCTCCCAAGCTGTTGATGACTGAACAAAAGCAACAGGTAAAAGAAGCTGCAACTACGGTTGTAAAAGATGAAGCTAAAAAGCAAGGCGATAAACTGATCGGTGAATTAATAGGTAAGCCAAAAGCAGACTCAACAAAAACAGATAGCACGAAAACACAATCGACAACAGAAACTATCAAGAAGGAAGCTGCGAATAAAATTCAGAACTTATTGAAGAAGAAAAAGCCTTAATGTTTATTGATGTCTCGTCATGCAAAATCGGTCTGTACTCCCACAGACCGATTTTTTTATGTTCATTTTCCTTGAACGGTGTTGCCACTCTCAATAGCTCTTCTACATTTGTTAGTCAAAACCTAATTTTCCTATGAAGAAACTACTCCCCGTGCTGATGAGCCTGAGCGTTGCTGTGGCATCAGCACAGACTGAAAAAGTAGATACCGCCATGGTATCGAAAATTAAAAAAGAGGGATTCGATAACTCCCAGGTCATGTCAATACTGAGCATGCTGACGGATGTGAGCGGTCCCCGCCTGACCAATTCACCTGGTTACAAAAAAGCAGCAGAATATGCGAAAACAACCATGCAGTCGTGGGGTTTGCAAAATGTTGCATATGATAATTGGGGAGAAGAATTTGGTACCGGTTGGCAGGTAAAGAAATATTCTTTGGCAGCAATATCTCCAGCTTATTCACCCATTATTTCATATCCAAAAGCGTGGTCGCCTGGCATTAAAGGAAACGTACAAGCTGAAGTCGTGTATTTGGATGTAAAAACAGAAGACGATCTCAAAAAATATACTGGAAAGCTAAAAGGCAAAATTGTATTGTTCAGTTTGCCTGTTAACGTGAAACCAGGGTTTGAAGGCGATGCAAAACGTTTCACCGATTCTGAACTTTTAGAAATGGCGAACTCGGGAGTGCAGGAAGTTTTCCGTGGTGGAAGATTCCGCGGAGCAAGCGCACCACAACTATTGGCTTTTGCAAAGTGGGACTTTTGTATGAAGGAAGGAGCCGTTGCTGTGCTTGAGGCAAGCACTACATCGATGCTTTCAGGTGGAGTGCTTACCGTATCAGGTGCAACCGTACCCTACAAACCAGATGTTCCGTTCGAACAACGCGTGACTGTGAGAAGCCCTAAAGTGCCAAAAATTCTTCCGCAAATTGTTGTTACTGCTGAGCACTACAACAGAATGATCCGTCAGATTCAAAAAGGTTCTGCTGTGAAACTTGATCTAACACTTGAAACAGAATTTACTCCGGCTGAAAATGGATTTAATGTGATCGCTGAAATTCCGGGTACTGATTTAAAAGATGAAGTAGTCATGATTGGCGCTCACCTCGACTCATGGCACAGTGCAACCGGAGCAACAGATAATGCTGCCGGATCTGCAGTGATGATGGAAGTGATGCGTATTTTGAAAACCCTTGGAACAAATCCACGCAGAACGATCCGTATTGGTCTTTGGGGCGGTGAAGAGCAAGGCCTGTTAGGATCACGTTCGTATGTGAAGAGGACATTCGGAGAGCGTCTTGACAGAAGTTTCCCTTATGATTCAATCAAGCTTACTCCTGCTGCCGAAAAATTCTCCGTGTATTTTAATATGGATAACGGAACAGGAAAATACCGTGGCGTGTATTTACAGGGCAATCAAAACGCAATGCCTGTGTTTCGCGAGTGGCTGAAGCCATTTAACAAACTTGGCGCATCAACGCTGACATTGCAAAACACATCCGGAACTGATCACCTTTCATTTGATGCGATTGGTTTACCCGGCTTCCAATTCATTCAGGATGAGATTGATTATAACACCCGTACACACCACACCAGCATGGACGTGTACGATAAGGTGATTGAGGCCGACATGAAACATAACGCTGTTATGACTGCTGCCTTTGTGTGGCTTGCGGCAAACCGCGATGCAAAATTCCCAAGAAAATAATTTAAAAAAAATAAACATGTAGAGACGCAAAATCCTCCATGCCGGTAGGCAGGTTTGCGTCTCTACATGTCTATTTCATTTTCACCGTTTCCTTATACCGAAAACAATCAACCAGGTGATCATTAACCAGTCCACAAGCCTGCATATGTGCATAGATCACAGTGCTTCCAACAAATTTAAATCCCCGCTTAATCAGGTCTTTGCTCAATGCATCTGATTCTTTTGTGACTGGAGGGACTTGTTTCAATAATTTCCATTTATTGACAATAGGTTTACCGTTCACAAACCTCCAGATGTACTTATCAAAGCTGCCGAACTCTTTTTGAACTTCTAAAAATCGTTTGGCATTATTAACAGCCGCAAAAACCTTTAATCGGTTCCTGATAATGCCCGGATCGAGCAATATTTTTTCCAACTTGGCTTCTGAGAAGCGGGCAACTTTTACAGGATCAAAATCAGCAAACGCTTTCCTGTATCCTTCTCTTTTTTTCAGAATGGTTGACCAGCTTAAGCCAGCCTGAGCACCCTCCAGAATCAAAAATTCAAAGTGCTTTCGATCATCATGAACCGGCACGCCCCACTCCTGATCGTGATATTCAATGTATTGATCAAATTTCAGGCACCAGGCGCATCTGTTTTTTTCGTTCATACTTGGTGAATTTATTCAGACAAGGTAAGTTTAATGTGGTGACAGCCTTATGTCAGCATGAAAAATTTAATTCGATTGATATGCGTATCTTCATAACACTCATCTTCCTTTGTTTTACGATCGTAGCAATGGCCCAGGATCCGGAACAAAAACTGAAAGAACAAAAAATCGAATTGTTCAAACCGGCTGCACCCATGGCGAATTATGTGAAGGCCGTGCGTACAGGCAACCTGATTTTTTTAGCTGGGCATGGCCCAACGATGGCTGATGGTACCAACATCACAGGAAAAGTCGGAAAGGATCTGACAGTTGAACAAGGCTATGCGGCCGCCAGGCAAACAGGGATCGCTATGCTTTCGACCCTGAAAGTCGAAATCGGTGATTTGAATAAAGTGAAACGCGTAGTGAAAGTACTAGGTATGGTCAACTGCACCGATGACTTTAAAGATCATCCTAAAGTGATCAATGGCTTCTCTGACCTGATGGTAAGCGTGTTTGGTGAAAAAGGAAAACATGCACGATCTGCCGTTGGCATGAATTCCCTTCCACTCAATATTGCCATTGAAGTAGAGATGATTGTGGAGGTCGAATAATCACTATTGAAACAGTTCATTTAGTACACTTTTGCGAAAAAGTTCCTTAACCGCCAAATTGACTCTTTCATGAGAATCAGGTCGGTCATTGTAGCATAAAATCCATGTTGGTTTCGTCTTTGATATAAAGACCGTATGGACCCATTTTCAAAAATCATTATTGACGCGGTCGATAAAGCGAAAAATGCTGTTGTAAAAATTGATGTCTTTAAAAAAGACAAGGATGGAAAACTGAAGCGGGCAGGCTCCGGTTCAGGATTTATTTTTTCTACCGATGGATTGGTATTTACCAATCACCACGTTATTGAAGGTGCCGCTAAAATCATGGTTGGCCTGCTCAACGAAAATGAAATTGAAGCAACGCTAGTTGGCAAAGATCCCGACACAGATTTGGCTATTTTGAAAATCTCAAGCGATGGCTATTCCGTAGTAAAGCTGGGTGACAGTTCAACATTACAGATCGGGCAGTTTGTAATTGCGATAGGTAACCCATACGGGTATCAACATACCGTTACTACCGGAGTTGTGAGTGCGCTGGGAAGAACCTTACGAACACAAAGCGGTCAGCTCGTTGATAATATCATACAAAGTGATGCAGCACTAAATCCTGGTAACTCAGGCGGTCCGATGATTAATACTGAAGGGGAAGTAGTTGGTGTGAACACGGCCATGATGCAAGGCGCACAAGGTTTAAGCTTTTCGGTAGACATCAATACTGCAAAAGTGATTGGCAATCAATTGGTACAAAACGGGACAGTGTTTAAAGGGTATTTGGGCTTGATGCTACAGGAAGTTGAGATTAACCCCAAAGTCAAGCAACATTATAACTTACCAAACAAAAAAGGTCTGTTCATTACCAGGATAGAAGAGAACACACCGGCTTCTCGCTCTCAACTTCGTGAAGGAGACATTATTACCAGTTTTAACGGAAAAGTAATGAACACCTCGCACGAGCTGTTTAAAGAGCTTACCAAAAAAGAAATATTAACAATGATTGATATTTCAGTGATTCGTCATGCAGAGTATCTGCATTTTGGAGTATTTCCGGTGGTGAAGAAATAGTACGCCTCTTTTTGAAGCGGATCAGTTTTTCCAGGTAATGACTTAAACCAACTCGCTGAAAAGGCGAACAAAATCAAAGCGCCTGTTCAATATCTTGTATCAAATCAGTTGCCTCTTCAATCCCGACAGAAAATCGAACCAGGTTATCAGTAACACCAATCGCAGCACGTTCAGCCGGAGTCATTTTTGCATGTGAAGTTTTAACGGGAGAAGTCACAGTTGACTCTACGCCACCGAGACTAATCGCGCGCTTAATTAATTTCAGTTTCCCCATGAATTTATCTGCACTGCCTTTTACTTCAAAGGCCAGCATTCCACCAAAGCCACCGGGCATTTGAGTTTTGGCAATTGCGTGATTCGGGTGATCGGGTAAACCTGGGTAATAAACCTGACCAATTTTGCTGTTGGTTTTCAGGTATTGGGCAATTGTCATGGCATTTTGATTTTGCTGCCGCACTCGTAAGACAATAGTTTTCAGGCTGCGTTCGACCAGGTAGGATGTGTTGGCATCCAACGATCCGCCAAAATGAATGGCACTGTTCCAGATTTGTTTAATGTGACTGTGTGAGGCAAGAGCAGCACCACAGCTTAAATCACTGTGCCCGCCAATGTATTTTGTTCCGCTGTGTGTAACGATGTCAATTCCAAGATCAATCGGGTTTTGATTAACCGGAGATGCAAACGTATTATCGATAATCGTAAGCAAACCATGTTTCTTCGCGATACCTGCAACTGCCTTGATGTCTGTAATTTTTAATGTTGGGTTTGAAGGCGTTTCGATATAAATCACTTTCGTTTCTTTTCGGATCGCCTTTTCAAAATTTTCAGGATTTGCTCCATCAACCAGGGTATACTCAATGCCATATCGGGGAAATTCGGTTACAAGCGCACTAAAACAACCACCGTATAAGTCATTTTGTAAAACCACGTGATCGTCTTTTTTTAAAAATGCAAATAAGGATGTTAAAATGGCTGCCATCCCTGAACTAAACACCAAACCATCCTCAGCATTTTCAAGGGCAGCTATTTTGGCCGCAGCAGAGCGCTGATTGGGTGTATTGAAATACCGTGGATATTGCGTTTCAGGCAAATCTTCATAATCGTAGGCAGAGGATGGATAGATTGGGTTCACAATTCCCTTAAACTGGGGATCACCAACGGAGCCAGCATGAACACTGAGGGTGAGTTTAGAGCGAGAACTTTTCATATGAGCATGTGGACAAAAAACCTAAAGAGGCCAAAATTTACATTTAATTTTTTTCAATACTTTACTGCATGTTTAACATAATCTACATAGTATGGCTAATCAATTTAAACCCACGATCGGAGCTCGCGTGGCTAAAGCAGATGCTCAAAAATGGATTGATAAGTATGATGAAGAACGCAAGGACAAAAAGAAAGACACTAAGTCGATCTTTTATG
>DASTYM010000227.1:0-4046 GCA_035764995.1 Cyclobacteriaceae bacterium
AAGGTCCCTATCACAAGGCCGAGCCAGTTTCATACAGCGTTTTTCTGAATATGTTCAGGTTCCGGGTGATGTTCAGCACAAGTTGTCGAAGGAGCTGCAGGAGGTAGAAGCGATATAACCCATTGTTCGGTAATCGGTGGCCTCCAAATTGGTAATCGGTGACCGGTAATCAGTAATCGGTGGTTCACGTAATCAGTTTACCGATCACCGAATACTGATTACCGATTACTTATTTACCATCCTAAATCGCTACCTTTACGACTGAAACCTCGGAGAAAAAGTGAGCGATTCTATTGTTATCATTCCTACATATAAGGAGAAGGAAAATATTGAAGCCATCATTGAAGCTGTATTTTCTTTGTCGCACCCGTTCGATATTCTCATTGTAGATGATAATTCACCCGATGGCACCGCAGAGATCGTAGAGTCACTTCAGCAAAAATTTAATTCATCGTCAACACGTTTACACCTGTTAAAGCGTTCAGGCAAACTGGGCCTTGGAACAGCCTATATTGCCGGCTTTCGTTACGCCCTTGAAAAAGGATATACCTATGTGATGGAGATGGATGCAGATTTCTCTCACGATCCTAAAGATTTGGTGAGTCTCAGGAATAAATGTGTGGGCGAGAAATGTGACCTTTCTATTGGCTCTCGTTATGCAACGGGTGTAAATGTTGTTAACTGGCCGATGGGCCGTGTGTTGCTATCATATTTTGCGAGCTGGTACGTTCGGATTGTAACAGGAATGTCGATCCGTGATACAACTGCCGGGTTTGTTTGTTATCATCGAAAGGTTCTGGAAACCATTCCTCTGGATAAGATAAAATTTGTTGGTTACGCCTTCCAGATTGAAATGAAGTTTTCAGCGTGGAAATATGGTTTTAATCTGATGGAAGTTCCGATCATCTTCACGGAACGTACACGGGGACAATCCAAAATGTCGGCAGGAATTTTTAAGGAAGCTTTTTTTGGCGTGTTGCAGATGACTATTCAAAGCTGGTTTAAGAAGTACGCTCCTGCTTCTTAGATTGCCTATTTTTGCAACGTCACTTCGAGCTGTAAGATCTATAAAAATTTTCTCCATGCACAGACGCCCCTTAGGTAAGGGTGAACGTGGGCATTATCCTCGAAACTCTAGAAATTATACTCCACACCATTAATAATGGCTTTCTTCAAATCTCTGCGAAATCCCCAGGCACTGTGCATCGTAACGATTCCAATATTCGGAGCGAGCGTTGTCCAATGTTCTTCATCAATTATACCATCAACATTGAAAGAGAACAATCTGCACCCATTGATGTGTGTTGTATTAATTTCAACCGGAGTTGTATAGTAATCTACCTGCATGTCCTTCTCACCAGGAGGAACAGACGAACTCCAACGAGAACCATCGCCTGCACCAAGTCTGTACGGGTTACTGATCTCTCCCGTTTTCAATCGCTTAAATACGAACCCGTTTTCGTCAACCCGATAGTATGTTGAATCTGCATAAACTCCATTCGGTGTCTCTGTTCTCGTAACCATCAAAAAATACTCGATACCAGAAAATAACTGCGTATCAGTAATCTCCATTTTAACAACGACCTGCTCGTTTAGCGGATTTTGATCAGGCGGATACAACTCCCAATAATTACCAACCTGTAATGGAAAAAAGTTGTTTTCGGCTATATTGAATTCATTGCTGTCATCACATCCTGCTATTGCGGTAGCTAAAAGAAGAATTGCGGCTTTCCTTTTCATACAGTCATCATAGGTTTCATACAAACAATAGACTGAATTAATATGCCCAAGGTTGGAATGCTGCGCACCAATTGCAAAAATTTTTAGATAGATACCGCAGCTGGAACATGAGTTTTGGTTCGATATTCCTAATTTCAACCATCAAAGCAGCAAAACAATGAAACCACATTTTCACGGCCTCCGCACTACTATTTATAAAGTTACCGATATCGCCCAGGCAAAAGCATGGTACTCAAAAGCTTTTGGCGTTAAACCATATTTCGATGAACCCTTCTACGTTGGCTTTAATATTGGCGGATACGAACTAGGCCTGCAGCCCGACTTCAACATCCCAATTTCTAAAGTCGGGAGTGTGATTACTTATTGGGGTGTAGATGATGCTACAAAATCATATCAACGGTTGTTGGAATTAGGCGCTGGTGAATTTGAGAAACCAACCGAAGTGGGTGAAGGAATTGTAGTGGCGGCAGTAAAAGATCCGTGGGGAAATGTGATTGGCGTTATCTACAATCCTACATTTAAGCTGTAAATAGTTAGGTTAACCCGGCAATTCTTGTTACCAGTTACAGGTGACTGGCGACTGGAAACCTATTCTTCCGACCAGAGACCGATGACCAATCATACAATTTTTCTGTGAACCTTCCGTCTTAATCATTGGTTAATTCCCTTATTTGCACCCCATTTCAACAACCTCTATCATGGAAAAAAAGAAGAAGCCGAAAATATCCATGGCCAAAGTGTTTAAAACCATTATCTGGCCAAGACGCTATACCATTTTACTCGGATTTGTACTGATTGTTATCAGCAGCGTATCATCCGTAGTGCTGCCCTACTCTGTAAAACCCATTATTGACGATATCATCGGCAAAGGCGATATGTCAAAGCTGAGATTAATTCTCTTCGGAGTATCTGCCTCGATTATAGTTTCCGCAGTTGTGTCATATTCGCTCACCATGATCTTAAGTGTGGAAGCCCAGCATTTGATTTCAGTACTGCGCGCGAACGTACAAAAACATTTGCTCCGGTTGCCTACCCGCTTTTTTGACAATCAACAAACAGGCAAGCTCGTGAGCCGTGTGATGAATGACGTGGAGGGCGTTCGCAACCTGGTAGGAACTGGGCTCGTGCAGCTCGTAGGCGGTATTTTGATGGCAATTATTTGCTTATTCTTTCTACTCAGCATTAGCTGGAAATTGACCCTGTTCACCTTACTACCCCTTTCTCTCTTTGGAGTCATCTCCATGAAAGCCTTTGGCAAAATCCGACCGATCTTTCGCCAACGTGGCGAAATCACTGCTGAAGTAACAGGTCGCCTCACACAAACGTTTGGTGGCATTCGTGTAATTAAAGGATTTAATGCAGCGAAACAGGAGTCACTTGTTTTTGAAAAAGGCGTTGAACGGATTTTCAAAAATATTAAAAGCAGTTTAACCACCACCAGTTTTGTTACAAGCACCGGCAGTCTTCTTTTTGGAGTGACACTGGTGGGCATCATTGGTATTGGAGGATATATGCTGACAGAAAAAACATTGACACCAGGAGAGTTAACGCAATTTGTTTTCTTCCTTGGCTATTTAATTGCTCCGATCTTTCAAATGAGCAACATCGGAAGTCAGTTAACCGAAGCTTTCGCTGGATTAGACCGCACCGAGGAGCTTATGAACATGGGAGTTGAAGACGATGACTCTGTTCGCACCCTTAAGGTTGGATCAATCAAGGGTGATATCGAATTCACGAATGTTTCTTTCTCATACGAGGAAGGAAAAGAGGTTCTGAAAAATGTGAGCTTCTCGGCTCCAGCCGGATCTGTTACTGCACTTGTTGGATCATCAGGATCAGGGAAATCCACGATTGCGGGATTGTCTGCTTCTTTTCTTGTTCAGCAATCAGGCTCCATCACGATCGATGGCCACGATCTTTCAAAAGTTTCGCTTGATAACTACCGCAGTCAGTTAGGTGTGGTGTTACAAGATGATTTTCTGTTTGATGGCACCATCCGTGAAAACATAATGTTCGCTAAACCCGATGCAACCGAACAAGAATTGCAGGCTGCCATTGCTGGTGCCTACGTTTCTGAATTCAGCACTAAATTTGAAAAAGGATTAGACACTGTTATTGGTGAACGTGGAATAAAACTTTCGGGTGGACAACGTCAACGTGTAACCATTGCTCGTGCAATATTGGCCAATCCAAGAATATTAATTCTGGACGAGGCAACTTCCAGTTTGGATACGGAAAGCGAGTCGCTGATTCAGGAAAGTTTGAAACAACTACTCAAAGGAAGAACAACGTTTGTGATTGCTCAC
>DASTYM010000228.1:0-5426 GCA_035764995.1 Cyclobacteriaceae bacterium
TCCTTACCAGCAATGATAATGGTGTAAAAAATGACCGAGATCAATGGGACAACAACTCCTATAACATCTACGTGCAACTTAAAAATCACGCAGATTTTGATGGCATTTCCGCCAAAATCAAAGACATCCGGATGAAAAGGCCAGACCCACCTGGTTACAAACCTGAATTTTTTCTCCACCCGATGAGCAAATGGCATTTGTATTCCAATTTCAAGGACGGAAAAAATGTTGGAGGCCAGATTGAGTATGTGTGGCTTTTTGGTTGCATAGGCGTTTTCGTCCTGATCCTTGCTTGTATCAATTTTATGAACCTGGCCACAGCACGGAGTGAGAAGAGAGCGAAAGAAGTGGGCATTCGCAAAAGCATCGGATCGGTACGTGGTCAATTGATATTTCAATTCCTGACTGAGTCCATCTTAATTGTGTTCATCGGATTTGTCGCATCATTGGCCCTGGCCCAATTAACTTTGCCTTTGTTCAATGAAATCGCAGATAAAAGGATGGCCATACCATGGATCAATCCCTTGTTTTGGACTTTTGGAATATTGTTTAGTCTGATCACAGGGTTATTGGCAGGCAGTTATCCAGCTTTGTTCTTGTCTTCATTTTTGCCTGTTAAAGTATTGAAGGGTACGGTTAGCACCACTCGGTTTGGCTCTCTTCCACGAAAGTTTTTAGTAGTGCTTCAATTTACTGTTTCCATTACAATGGTCATTGGATTTGCAGTTATTTTCAGGCAGGTCGAGTTTGCAAAGAGCCGATCTACCGGCTACGACCGCAATGGATTAATAGAAGTCCGAATGAGTACACCTCAATTATATAAGCATTTTGAGGTCCTGAGAAATGATTTGCTAGGGGCAGGCATAGTGTACGAGATGTCAGCGTCATCAGGGTCGGTCACTGTTCAATATGGCGGAACAACCAACGTTTTCTGGCAGGGAAAAGAACCAGATTCGAAACCACTATTAATGTCTAACAGAGTTACTCACGAGTATGGGAAAGCAATCGGTTGGCAAATTACAGTTGGAAGAGATTTTTCAAGAGAACTGGCAACGGATACATCCTCTATAATCATCAATGAGTCTGCCATGAAGCTTATGAATTTCAACGATCCTCTCAATGAATTGGTGAAATACAATGGAAAAGATTACAAAGTCATTGCCGTAATCAAAGATATGATCAAAGAATCTCCGTTTGAGCCAGTAAATCCTACTTTCTATGTTTTGGATTATGGCGGTGTGAATACGATCAATATCAAACTAGCAATTCCATCGAGTACGAGTGAAGCACTTGCCAAAGTAGAGAAAGTTTTCAAAAAGCACAACCCGGCATCTCCCTTCGACTATAGTTTTGTGGATATGAAGTACGCTAGAAAATTTTCCATGGAGGAACGAATTGGAAAACTGTCCAGCTTCTTTGCACTGCTGGCAACATTCATTAGTTCACTTGGGATTTTCGGATTAGCCTCTTTTACTGCTGAACAGCGTACAAAGGAAATTGGAATAAAGAAAATTCTAGGAGCCACTACCTTTCAAGTCTGGCGAATGCTTTCGAAGGATTTTGTCTTGCTGGTTGCCTTTTCGATGGTATTATCAACCCCAATTGCGTATCATTTCATGAGCAATTGGTTAGTGAGATTTCAATATCGTACTGAATTATCTTGGTGGATATTTGCTGCTACAGGATGCGGAGCATTAATTGTCACATTGTTGACGGTTAGTTTTCAATCTATAAAAGCCGCTATGGCTAATCCAGTAACCAGCCTTCGTTCAGAGTGACTTTCGTAAATGGGATTCGCAAACAAGTTCATGTGCATGCAAATACCAAATACTCACATGATTTCTCCCGAGGATTTTTTGAAAACAGAACGCCCAGAGAACCATTTTCTCTGGGCAAAATTGTTTTTTCTTCCTGTAAACCGATCAAAATCTATCGAACTTGTAAATCAAGGAATTTGATTAAATCTCGAAAAATCGGGTTCGACAGTGGTAGCCGCCAGTATACAAATTTGACAGATGATCAACTATCCTAACGTCTCAATCAATCATCGAAGTTTGTGAATGTCTGAGATTCAATAAACAGGTTCAAGCCAGGGTAACCCCGCTTCTCCTTCAGGTTGTTCCAAACTATTCCGATCTCAAACTTTTCACAGGATCCATTCGCGCTGCGACAACTGCTTGGTAGAATACAATCAGCACCGCTATGGGCAAGGGAAGAGAACCGGCAATTGCGAAAAAAAACCAGTCCAATTCAATCCGGTAAACAAAAACCTCCAACCAGGAACGCATCAGGAAATAACCCGCTGGTGATGCAATGATAATGCTGAGTACAATAAGGAATATAAAGTCTTTCGAAAGCAAAGCGCCAACGCTCGCAACTGATGCGCCCATCACTTTTCTAATTCCGATTTCTTTTGTTCGCCTTTCAGCATTGAATGTGGCAAGACCATAGAGTCCCAGGCATGCAACGAAGATGGCAAGCATCGAAAAAAAGAACACTACTTTGCCAGTCCTTTGTTCAGACTGATACTGATTTTCCAACTGTTCGTCCACAAAGCTGTAATGTGCTGAAGTAGCAGGATCGTACTTCTTATAAAGCTCTTCGATCAAAGCAATAGACTCTCTCAACTGATTTGGACCTGCCTTTACCATGATGCCTGAATAATAGCGGCTGGGCATGTAGCTGAAAACCAACGGTTCGATAGCTGCAGTCATCGGCCTGTAGTGAAAATCCTCAACAACTCCAATGATCTGTCCTTTGGTACCATACAGCGTGAAACTTTTTCCCAGCGCTTCAACCGAAGTCCAACCCATACGCCTTGCTGCACTCATATTAATAATATAAGCAGTAGTATCTGTCGGTATCTCAGGATTAAAGGTTCGTCCACTGATAAGTTTCATTCTTGCTGTCGATAAATACCATGGGTCCACGTTAAGCCGTGTGATCAGGAATTTATCTTCTGGCAATTTTCCCTCCCACTCGAAACCTACAGTCGAATTGATGACATCGATGAGGCCGTTGGAGGTTGAAGATGCGCCAATGATCGAGCTCTGTTTTTGAAGATCCAACTTCAGCAATTGTGCCTGTTTTTTTGAAAGGTTATCTGTTTCAACATAGATCAATTGTGCTTTGTCGAAACCAAGGTCTTTGTCACGCAGAAAAGCAAGTTGTTTGTAAATAATAATTGAGCCAGCCACCAGGATGACAGTGAAACTAAACTGGGTGACTACAAGAATATGCCGGAATCTTCGACCGGAGCGAATGTCGAAGACGCCCTTGAGTACTTTGGTAGGTTGAAAGCCAGATAAGTAAACGGAAGGATAAAAACCGGCCATCAGGCTGACGATGACTATGAAGAGTAATAAGGCCACTGCAAAGTTAATCTCGGTGACCGGCAGTGTGAGCGACTTGGAAGAAACTGCATTCAGAAAGGGCAATCCAATGGTGGTAAGCAAAAGGGCAATAACCACTGAAATGACTGTGATCAATAAAGATTCAACCAGGAACTGGGTCATGAGTTGACATCGATAAGCACCAATGGTCTTGCGAATGCCGACCTCTTTTGCCCTACGAATAGCGCGTGCAGTCGATAGGTTAGTGAAATTGAATACGGCAATCAGCAACACAATAATTCCTACAGCAAAAAAGATACGAACATAGATGATACTGCTCGTCTTAGTCCAGTCAGTTTGGAAATCAAAGTCAGAATGAAGGTAGATATCAGTGAGCGGTTGGAGATAAAAAACAGGTGGGTTGAAACTCCTGTTCTCTACCGGGAAATACTTGTTAATGTAACCGTCTAGTTTGCGGTTCAAGTCCGCTGGATTTGCATCATGGCTCAATTGAATATAGGTGAGAAAATTGTTACTGTTCCAATTACTGTTGTCTTCCGGTTTCGGGTCATAGGTGAGAACCACCTCGAATTGTATATGTGAATTGGTAGGAGGTTCCTTGACCACACCTGCCAGAATTAGCGCATCGACCTGAGTTCCCTTTTCTCCCTGCTTTCTACTGTAGACAATTGTTTTGCCCAAGAGTTGACTGTCTGTCATCCAGTCGCGACCAAATAAATTGACCGCCATCCGGTCGGTAATCACAACTTGGTTGGGTTCGGTAAAGACTTTGTCAGGATTACCCACTATCAATGGGAAGTCAAACATTTTTAGAAATCCAGTGTCGGCCATAGTTATAGCAGACGATTCAACCGTGATCGTCCCCTGTTGCAATAAACCGGAACGTTTGTATCCCAGGAGACATGACTGAAGTACCTCGGGGAAGTCTGCTTTTAATGTTTCACCCATTAGTCCGGGGCTGGAGGCAACATGATAAAGTTCTCCGGCCTGGTTTTGCTGTTGGACAACGCGATAGATATCACCTGCATTGTGATGGAACCGGTCGTAGCTGTATTCATCCTGGATGAAAAGCCCAATAGCCAATGCACAAGCCAGACCTATAGCCAAACCGGAAATGTTGATCAGCGAATATGCTTTGCTCTTAAGCAGATTTCTCCAGGCGATTTTTATATAGCTTCGGAACATTGGGAAATGGATTAGGTTTCTAAGCTATTAATCCAGGCTGTTGCAAATGGTTACATGAATTAAGTTCTTTAATTAGGCAGCCGTTGAATTTCGCTGGCATTTTTAAATGTATCTCCGGAGATACACGAATTTGCGCGCTGCTGGAGATAATTTTGGCTGATTGCGGTGCTTGCTTTAAATAAGGAATGCGGGTGAATAAAAGTAAATGGCCAATCCGGTAAACCAGCCTTCGTTCAGAGTGACTTTTCGACTCGATATTGCGTTATTCTCTCAGGTCCGAAAAAGAGAGATTTCGTTGTCTTGACACTTGAGCAATTCAACTCAATGGAGGAAACTGCTCATTTATTATCAACAAAGGCAAATACTGAAAGATTGTTGGAAAGTATTGCACAAGACCGAGCAGGTAATGTTACAGTAAAGCAACTTGACTTAGGTGAGAAACCATTAAGGCCTCAGAAAAGAAAGCTTGTTTCCGCTGCTGCTGTTAATTCTGCTGCTAAGAAGAAAAAGTAGAATGCAGATAGCCTTTACTGATCATGGGTGGGAAGATTATGTTTACTGGCAAGCAAACGATTCCGATACGCTTGATAAAATCAATAACTTGATTAAGGAGATTAAAAGAGACCCCTTTAAGGGAAAAGGTAAACCTGAACCATCAAAAGGGAATTTGGCTGGCTACTGGTCCAGAAGAATAACTGGCGAACATCGGTTAGTTTACAGAGTTCAAGGAACTCGAGCGGATCAGACATTGAAGATAATCCAAGCAAGATTCCATTACTAAATATTTTATAATGTAGTGCTCTAAGAAGTCGATCACATTTGACCATTCTAAAAAGATTTTTTTTTTAAGATCGACCGTTTGTAGAGGTATCTCCGGCTTCTGATCGG
>DASTYM010000229.1:0-6559 GCA_035764995.1 Cyclobacteriaceae bacterium
GGGTAGCACAAGCTACATTACAGATGCAAGTGGAGAGGTGTACCAACACCTTGAGTACTTTGCATTTGGAGAAACTTTTGTCGAAGAACACTCAAATACAAACAGAACACCATACTTGTTTAATGGAAAAGAGTTGGATGAAGAGACGGGGCTGTATTATTATGGCGCCAGGTATTATGATGCGAGGATGAGTGTGTGGTTGAGTGTGGATCCATTGGCAGAAAAATATCCATCTTTTACGAGAAAATGAAAAACAAGCTCACAGAGAAAAAGCAAATTAATCAATGATGAATACAGCTATCATTTTGATTTTATTAATACCGATCAGTGTAGAGGCCCAGATATACTCCTGTCCCCTAACAAATGGCAGAATCAAGGAATTTAAAAACGAACTTTATTCCAGACAAGATCCAGACAATGGTGTTGTTATTTATTCGATAGATAAGGATAGTACTGTCACCTCCATTGCTAAAGGCAATGTCATTAAGATCGTTAAGCATTATGAAAACAACTACTCAGTAATCGTGGGGATCGGTGGCATGATTGTAGCTTATAAAGATTTGTTAAAAACTTCAGTTGTGAAGGGGCAAAGTGTTGACGTTCATGATATAATAGGATTTGCTATTAGGAATGAGAATGGACTTCTTGAGGTCAGATTGTCAATGTGGGAAGATGTAAATCAGATTAACCTGCGTCCCCTCCTTGAGTGCAAATGATGGACTGAATTCTATACATCCATATTGGTGAACCCAGAGGAGAAATATTTTGTGGATGAAGAGAACAGGATAAGGGCGGTCATGGATAACGGTTCATTCTATCTTAGCTATCAGTTTTCGTCATGCCTGTAAACTGATCGGAACCTATCCATGTTCCATGAATAAAGATTTGAGAAATTCTTTTTTAATCTCTTTTGCATACGTGGGGCTGGGAACTCTTGCCTTATTATTTATTAACAGCAGTAGCGTAGTTGTTCCAATTATTCTCCTGATTACTGTTCCAGTTACCTTTATTGGTTTTGGAATTGCTTATATGGAAAGCAACAGCATTGTGGCAATATTATTAACTCAAGCCATTGTATTCCTCATATTCTGGGCGGTTCTGTATAGGATACTAAAAAAAGGAAAGACAAAGTGAAACCTGCGGCCAGAAAGTATTTAATGGCATGATGAAGAATTTGAACAGCATCGGTGCCGATGGAGAACTAAGTCATGAAGAGCTTTTGTAATTGCTTTGTGTCTTTGTCTTTGTGAATCAAGTCCACGGGTCAAGTCGCAAATGTTACAATCAAAGGAACGTGGTCGCTAAATTGTTTCCATGAAATATAATCACCCACTTCAACGGATTGGAGGCTTTCGATCATATCCTCTGAGGCAAAACAGTAGTCAAGATGGTATGGCTTTTGAATATTTTTGTATAAGTAAAAAGTTGGATGTGCTTCTCTGCCCTGCACTTGATTGAAAAACATGTGATAAGTACTATGTATCTTTTTACTTTGAAGTAGTTCAACTACATGAGAGTGATTTCCTTTTCGTTTTGGCTGGTCCCAGATCATATTGCTGTTGAAATCTCCAATGAGCACTGTTCTTTTCTGCCGAATCAATTGCTCGTAATAAGTAAGCGCTTTCCAAACTTGGGTTACATATTGGCCATCTGGATCATCGGGATTGTTAGCCCAAATAGCATAAAGAATAAAATTGAACTTCTTCCGGGTAACTTTAATGGGTATGATGAAACGAAATTTTGGATTGTATTTTTCTATGAGCCGAAGTTTGAAGTCAGAATAGGAGAAAATCCCAAGCCCTTTATTTGGATTCTTACCAAACCAAAGTGCATCGGTCGGCTGAGGTGACTCCGGTGGAAATTTTAGCCTATCAGGATGTTCGCATTCCGGTATGATTAGAATATCGGGCTGATATTGAAGAATCAAGCTGGCTTTTTTTCGAAAGGCCATGTTGCAGTTCCAGGTAACTATCCTCAATTCCCTAATATTTTATTACTCAAATCAAGTTATTTCAATTCCCTAACAAACTCAAGATGATGGGCACAGGGGACTCCCGGTGCCAGGATGGGGTTAGCTTGTTACAAAGACACTAAGTCACTAAGAGCTTTGTGCTTTGTTTGTGTCTTAGTGCCTTTGTTGGGGGACTTGAAGCGGATAGCCCGAATCAGCCGCCCAACATTCAAAAACAGAGTCGATTGAAACCAAGTCAAAATTGACGCTTGCGGTCTGCAGCTTGAAGCCATTGTCGCCTCCACCCAAAAAAGTGGTAGAAAAGTGAATTTTTTCCCAAAAAATGTGAAAAAGTGGATTAAAGTGGTTGAAAGTGGGTGAAAAATCCTTATGTTTGTTTAGAATAACCCTGCGAAAGCGGATGAATTCATAAACAACCACTAAGTCAAATGACCTTTTTCACCAGTGAATATGAAAGTAAGCTTGATGCCAAAGGCAGATTGGTACTGCCTTCGCGGATCAAAGCCCAGTTGCCGGAAGGTGACTCGGAGCTTGTGATCAGGCGCGGTTTCGAGCCTTGCCTCATTATTTACCCCATGGTGGAATTCAAAAAGGTGTTCTCAAAAATTTCAGGTCTTAACGAGTTCAACGAAGAGTATCGCTTGTTACAGCGCAACTTTTTGTCGGGAATAGTTACGGTGGAACTGGACGGCAATGGCCGTTTCCTGATTCCGAAGCTCATGCTCACGTATGCACAAGTTGATAAAGATGCGATGCTGGTGGGTATTGGTAACAAAGTTGAGGTCTGGAACCCTGCAGTGTATGAGAAACACAAAATTCAGGACCCAGGTGAGTTGTCGAAACTGGCAGCTAAGTATTTGAACGAATAGCCAGATGCAAAACTTGGGCGTCATATCTAATAAACTGGTGCTCAAGGGGAAAGTAGCCTCAAGCTGCAAGGTTCAAGCTTTGAGGGTAGACATATAATATATGAGGGACTTTAAGAAGTTACTCATTTGGCAGAAGGGAATGGAAGTAGTAAGCGTGATTTTGAAATTGATAGAAGAAGAGCAAAAAATGCTCTCAACGTTCATAGAAAAGCTGAAGGGATGATGGAAATAGCTTGTGGCTTATGGCTTAAGGCTTGTAGCCTAAATCGAAAGCAGCAATCAAAAGCTTGCTTGCGGCTTGAAGCTTGCAGCCTAAACCGCGAACTGAAATGAGCTACCATCGTCCAGTAATGCTTAAAGAGTGTATTGATGCGCTCAACATAAATCCGAAAGGAATCTATGTGGATGTGACATTCGGAGGCGGGGGACATAGTCTCGCAATTCTGGAAAAACTGAAAGAAGGAAGATTGATTGCCTTCGATCAGGACGAAGACGCGAAAAAGCAGAGTGAGAATATAAAGAGTCGTTCTTTCACATTTTGTCAGGCCAACTTCATGTATATGAAAAAGTATTTGAAGTTGAACGGAGTAACCAAAGTCAATGGCATACTCGCTGATCTCGGTATTTCATCGCATCAGATCGATTCGCCCGAGCGTGGTTTTTCAACCCGCTATGATGGGCCACTCGATATGCGGATGGATTCCACAGCGGAGTTAACTGCTGCCAGGTTGTTGAACTCGTACAGCGAGACCGACTTGCACAAGATTTTGGGAATGTATGGCGAGATCAAGAACGCTAAAACAGCCGCGAAGCGGATCACGCAACAGCGTGTGAATAAGCGCTTTAGCAGAACAGAAGACTTGAAGCAGGCATTACAAACAATAGCTCCGCGCGGGAAAGAGAACAAGTATTTCGCCCAGGTGTTTCAGGCGCTGCGCATCGAAGTAAATCACGAGATGCAGGCACTTGAAAATTTTTTGCACCAATGTGGCGAAGTGATGGAAACAGGCGGGCGATTGGTGATCATGAGTTACCACTCGTTGGAAGACAGGATGGTGAAAAATTTTATGAACAAAGGAAAAGTGTTCGGAGAAGTGGAGAAAGATTTTTACGGAAACGCTTTAAAGCCCTTTGAGACCTTAACCAGGAAACCGGTGGAGGCTTCGGAAGAGGAAGTGAAAGAAAATAATAGAGCGCGAAGTGCAAAACTTAGAATTGGAACTAAAATTTAAAAGTATGCAATAGGCAAAATTCAGTAGGCAATTTAAGGGTAAACATTGCCTACTGCTTTTTGCCTACTGCCGACTTAAAAGAATATGGGAGAAAACAAACTACGAATCGAACCAAAGAAAAGCTCTAGGAGCAGCAACGGAACAAGTGTGTTTTCCGGTCTCGAGAAGAAACTGAAGCTGGAGTCTTATTTCGAAGAAGGTTTCCCGGTACAACATTTACCGAAAATCATTTTCGCGATGGTACTCGGTCTCTTTTATATCGGTAATACGCATTACGCGGAAAAAACAGTACGAAGGATCAATAACATGCAAGCAGAGGTAGAAGATTTAAGAGCGGACTATACCACGATGAAATCAGACCTGATGTTTGCCAGCAAGCAATCGGAAGTAGCTAAAAAAGTAAAGGCTCTCGGATTAGAAGAAAGCTTAGAACCACCAACAAAAATTGCAGTAGAAGAAGGTGAATATTAAGAAGTCGATATTAATACGTGTTCGGGTAGCGTTTTTGTTCGTGATGGCCTTTGCCATCGCTGTGGTAGTCAAAACAGGTCACATTCAAACAGTAGAAGGAAAGAAGTGGGCGGAAATGGGAGCGAAGATCTCCTTTGCCAACAGAACAATCAAAGCAACTCGGGGTAGCATTTATTCAGACAACGGAAGTCTGCTCGCGACCTCCTTGCCATTCTACAAAGTAGCGTTCGATGCAACGCTTCCAAAAGAAAAAGTATTTAAGGAAGGCCTCGACTCACTTTCAATCTTGCTGTCGCGATTCTTTGGTGATAAATCTGCAATCGATTACAAGCGCATGTTGCAGGATGCCCGCGCTGCGGACAAACAATACCTCGTTCTAAACAGGGAGCAAATCGATTATCAGGAAAAAAAAATGATGACATCATGGCCAATTTTCCGCGAAGGAAGATTGAGTGGAGGGTTGATTTTTGAGAAAGTAGACGTGCGCTTTCGCCCGTTCTCTAATTTAAGTAAGCGTACGATCGGTTTCGTTAACGAAAACGATAAAGGTGCAGGACTCGAATTCAGTTTCAACGATCAGTTGGACGGTCAGGATGGATCTGGTTACTACCAGAAAATTGCCGGTGGAACCTGGATGCCAATTTTCGATGCAAACAACGTGAAAGCGATTGATGGTCTGGATATTCAAACTACGCTTGATATAAACCTTCAGGATGTTGCTGAGACAGCTTTGCACAAGGCTATGATAGCACACAATGCCGATGACGGTTTAGTGATGGTCATGGAAGTGGCGACCGGAGAAATTAAAGCGATCTCTAACTTGAGCAGCGATGGTCATGGAAGCTTTTACGAGAAATTCAATTTTGGAACAGCGGGCTCCTTTGAGCCAGGCTCAACTTTCAAACTAGTTACCATGATTGCATTGCTTGAAGACAGCGATGTAGAATTGACAGACAGCGTTGATACCGGAAACGGTGAGCATAAATTTTACAAGAACACGGTACGTGATCACGAAGAGGGTGGTTTGGGAATTGTGAGCGTGCGTCAGGCATTTGAGCACTCTTCAAACGTGGCAATGGCCAAGTTGGTTGATAAGAATTTCGGAAAGCGTCCGCAGAAGTTTTTAGATCATGTTGACAGACTGAAACTCAACAAGCCTTTGAATATTCAAATTGCCGGTGAGCCGATGCCTAAGTTCAGACGTCCGGGTGAAAAAGGTTGGAGTGGTATCAGCTTGCCCTGGATGGCGTACGGATATGGGATCGAGTTTACTCCGTTGCACACACTTACTCTATATAATGCGGTTGCCAATGGTGGTAAGATGATCAAGCCAATTTTCGTTACCGAAATACGTAAAGCCGATGAAATAGAAGAATCATTCGAGACCGAAACAATTGTTGGAAAGATTTGCTCAGACAAAACGCTCGCAAAATTGAAAATTATGCTTGAGGGCGTTGTGCAGGATGGAACTGCCAAGAACATCAAAGACAGTGATTATAAGATAGCCGGTAAAACTGGAACAGCTCAAATTCTTGAGAACGGAAAATATACGAAGAAGTATATCACTTCGTTTGTTGGATATTTTCCTGCTGACGCTCCTAAGTACAGCGCGATGGTGTTGATTAAAAATCCTCGCGGATGGTATCAGTACGGAAGCAATGTAGCGGCTCCTGTATTCAAAGAAATCGCTGACAACATCTATTCGCGCGACATTGATCTTCACCTTGCATCAGACGAACCAAGATTCTCCGAAGCGGGTGTGTTCCCGGTAATCAAAGCTGGAAACCAGCAGGAGCTTACCATGTTATGTAATGATCTTGGAGTTTCCAATCACACGAAATCAGAAGGAGAAGAGTGGGTGCGTGCTTCTAAAAACGGTAATGCAGTTGACTGGAAGAAAAATACCATGGGCAAAGGACTTGTGCCGGATGTAAACGGCATGACCTTCCGCGATGCGATTTTCTTATTAGAAAAAGAAGGGCTGAAAGTTTTTTATGAAGGTAAAGGTCGTGTAG
>DASTYM010000230.1:0-2095 GCA_035764995.1 Cyclobacteriaceae bacterium
GCACGTTTATCCACCAGGTACCACTCCAACATTTTCTCAACATACTGCTGGCCCATGGCGGTCGACAATGTTTCCGGAAAAGCTGCACGATGACATCTCGCCAGGCGGGGAAGATCTTCAAACGTTGCGTTTACGATTTTAGTCATGATATTTATGCTTCCAGGTGCAGTAAAAACTTTTCATGAATTCGTTGGCGATCAAAGTGTTCCTTCACATAGCGCTGCCCCTGCTCACCCAACGACACCACTAATTCCGGATCCGAAATCAATACTTTAATTCGTTCAGCCAGTTCAGCAGCATCTTCTGGTTCAAAGTAAAGTCCTGATTTCCCTTCTTCAATAAACAACTGACGCGCTTCACCATCTACACCCAGTAAAATCGGCTTCCCTAAAGCCAGGGGTTCAAATAATTTAGAAGGAATAGCACCTTTGAACAAATCCAGTTTTTTTAGCGGAACAATGTACGCATCACAGGCCTTAATCAATGAAGGGATCTTTGCTTTTTGCAGATTGGGCTGAAAGATCACATTCCCTAAAGATTTCTCTGCCGCCATGCGAACAAGATTTTCTTTTTCAGGACCATCGCCCACAATCACAAATTTTACAGTCTGGTCTCGCAGCATTTCCGCAGCACGCAGCAGGACATCCAGTCCCTGCGCGTGACCAATAATCCCCGCATAAAGAAGAACAAAATCCGTTTCTGAAATACCCAATGTTTTTCGCCATGAAAAATCTTCTTGCTGTCCTTCAAAGAAATCAAAGTCGACACCGTTAGGGAACCACACTACTTTTTTGGAAGGAAACCGTGCCAGTATATTATCAACAATTCCTTTCGTTTGGCCTGATATCATGTAAGAGTTATTATAGATCCACTTTTCAAGTTTGTAAGCAAGCCCGATCATCGAGCGACTGGAAATGATTTGAAGTTTCTCTGCCGACTCCGGCCATAGGTCTGATACGTTAAACACCAGTCGTGAACCTTTTATCTTGGCGATAAAAACAGCGGTGAGGCCTAAGAACAAAGGCGGAGATTCGCAAATGACATATTCAGCTTTTGGTTGCCTGAGCAACGCAAAAAAAGAAGTGATCACAAACGAGAAATAATTAAGCAAACGGGCAAGTACACTTCGTGAACGACTTACAAAAATCCATGTCCGATAAACCGCTACTCCATCGATGATTTCACGTACCGAAAATTTCTTACGGTATTCCGGATATATCTCGTTTTTAGGATAGTTCGGCAAAGCTGTAACAACCTGTACAGATTCTCCATGACGTATTAAAAATTTTGAAAGACTATGCAGCCTGTTTTGTGGCGCACCGGTTTCAGGCGGGTAGTATTGTGTGAGAATAATAAATGTCTTCACAAAAAAATATTAAGGAGATCGTTTCACGTGTGAGATGACGGCAGGAAATTTACCGTTTGCATTTCGCATGATGGTGGCTACTTCATTGATCTTCACCTCTACATCACCCAACTGGCTCACCATCCTGTTTTTGATAGAGCGAGCTTCATCATCTGTCCATTTCCCGTTGGTAACGATTTTTATTTCAAAAGTATCAAGTGTATGTTGAATGATCTGTGCTTCAATTAGATTTGGCAAATCTATAAAGATGCCGTGAAAGCGAACCATTTCACGGCCATCTTTTCCTACCACGGTATCCTCCATTCTACCAACAATCTCTTCTATCACCGGGAATGAACGACCGCAAAGGGTAACTTGATTTTTGGCTAGCTTGAACAAGTCACCAATTTTATAACGAATTAGCGGCTGATCGAAATTCAAAAAACCAGTACAGAATACTTCACCAGTTTCACCTGGTTTACAATACGATCCGTCAGGTTTAACCAATTCTATAATGCCAATATCAGGGCTAATAAGAAGCTGACCATGTTCATTTTCTGTTATCATACCGCACGCCTCAACCCCGCTCCAGCCATCAAAAGATTTACAACCATATACCTTTTTAAATATCTCACGCATATGAGGCTCTAACTTTTCACTAGAGGTAATCACCGCCTTCAAAGGCGGTAGTTGTAGATTCAGTTCTGAAAAAAAACGAGCAAGAAAATAATTACTGCCTGCATACCCTGT
>DASTYM010000231.1:0-3121 GCA_035764995.1 Cyclobacteriaceae bacterium
AAAATATTTTTCCCCTGCAAGGATCATCCAAGCGATGAGCCCAATGAAGGAGCTGATATGATCATCACTGTTCCAAAAGGATTATCGGTAGCCGGGCCGGGTTTATTGAAAAAAGTTACAGACAGCAAAACGACTTCCACTTTTCATTGGAAAACAAATTATACCATCAGCAATTACTGTATCGTTTTCAATATTGGTAAGTACAGCGTAGCAAAACGCACGTATACAACGGTGTCAGGTAACAAAGTGCCGATGGAATTTTATGTACTGGAAGAACATGCTGATAAAGGAGCGCATCATTTGGAGGTTTTAGAAAAAACCTGCCACGTGTTGGAAAAATATTTTGGCGAATATCCATGGGCAAAAGAAAAAATTGGAATTGCTGAAACGCCTCACCTTGGCATGGAGCATCAATCGATGAATGCGTACGGCAACCAGTTCAGGTATACAAAAGTTGGTGGCGAAGACTTCGACTGGCTGCTGACACACGAGTTTGGTCACGAGTGGTGGGCAAACAAAGTGAGCAACAAAGACTGGGCACACATGTGGATACAGGAAGGCATTTGCTCGTATGGCGATGCATTGTATGTCCGCGAATTGGAAGGTGAAGAGGCGTACCAAAAGGTTATGCAGCGAAATGCACGCAATGCACAAAATGTAAAACCGATCGTTCAAGGCGAAGTGGTGGATTCTGATGATACCTACCATGGAGATATTTATGGCAAAGGAGCACTCTTCATGCACACTGTACGATATGTGATTGGTGACAGTTTATTCTTTCCGATTCTGAAAAAATTAGCCACCGATCCTAAATACACATACGACAATACAGTTACGACTGATGATGTTGAGAAACTTTTTAGTACCGATTCACACATCAACTTAATACCACTTTTTGATTTCTATTTGCGCACAACCAATAAACTTGAAATTAACGTGAAGCAAACTGGTGAGAGCAAGTACGCCATAAAAATCACCAACTTTGAAGGCATGAAGTTACCCCTGGAAATTTTAGCCGATGGCAAAATCAGTAAAGTCTCCCTCGACAAAACTGCCATCACCATAGAAAGTAAAACATTGCCTCAAATTGATCCGAAAGGGTTTTATTTGAAGAAGGTTGTAATGGAATAATTTTGCCAGTTCATTCGGCACTTGTAGTTTTCTGATTCCTTTTTTCAAAGCCACAGCCGTATCTTTACCTACTATAGCTTCAGTGAAGGTGGGTTTACTCACCGCACCTATGACGGTACAAGAACAACTTTATAAAACACTTGAATTACTTCGCCTTGAACGACATGCGGACCTGGAACAGTATCGGCAAAAAGTTTTGCTTGTACCGCTTAATCGAAAAACAAAGGAAGGAAAATGCTGGTATCCTGTTCGGTTAAGGAGGCACTACATCGGAACGGGAGAACGATTGATTGTTGAAGTAGAACGAACCACTAACCTTGATCAACCTCACATATTCCAAAGCGGAAAAGTTGTAAGCATTTTCAGCAACGCAGCCAACACACCGGAAAAACACTACACGGGCGGTGTTATTAATTATGTCAGAGACAACACAATGGTCGTTACGCTCAACGCGGATGACCTCCCCGATTGGATAGAGGATCATTTGCTCGGAGTCGATTTGATGTTCGATGAAATGGCGTATCGGGAGATGGAGATTGCGATGAAGGAGATTATAAAAGCTTCTGATAACCGCGCAGCTGAATTAAGAGATACGTTACTTGGAAAACGGTTGCCGGTGTTCGGTAATCAGTTATCGGTAGTCGGTGATCGGTTATCGGTAATCGGTGATCAGTTTAAGGCCACCGATTACCGACCACCGATCACCGATTACCATTCACTGAATCTCAGTCAACTGAAAGCCCTGGAGAAGATTTTGACTGCCGAAGACATCGGCAACATCCACGGTCCTCCAGGTACAGGAAAAACTACAACGCTCGTTCAGGCTATTAAGCTTACTGTTGAAAAAGAAAAACAAGTTTTGGTCTGTGCTCCCAGCAATGCAGCTGTTGATTTGCTTGCGGAGAAATTAACAGAACAGGGACTTCGTGTTTTGAGAATTGGCCATCCGGCCCGGGTGACTGAGCAATCACTGAGCAAAACTTTAGACGCCCAGATTGCCATGCATGAACATTATAAAGAGTTGCGCGTGCTCCGTAAAAAGATGACACAGCTTCGTGACATGGCCTTTAAATACAAACGCGATTTCGGGTATCATGAGCGACAACAACGAAAACTTCTGTTGCAGGAAGCAAAAGCCATGAAAGCCGATGCTGATGTATTGGAGTTTTACATCGTGAACGATTTACTCAATAATAGTGAGGTAATAACCTGCACACTTGTTGGTGCTGCCAATCATACGCTGCGTGGAAAACGATACAAGACTGTCTTCATTGATGAAGCCGGTCAGGCACTGGAGCCAGCCTGTTGGATTCCTATTTTTCGTGCAGAAAGGGTTATTTTTGCCGGTGATCATTTTCAACTTCCGCCAACGATTAAATCAATTGAGGCAGCCAGAGAAGGATTAGCCCAAACACTTTTTGAAAAGTGCATTCAGCATCAACCACAATCTGCCTTCATGCTACAGGTGCAGTACCGCATGCACGAAGACATTATGCGCTTCCCCTCACGGTATTTCTATCATGATGAGTTGATCGCCCATGAAAGCGTGCAGCAACATGCTCTTCAAAAAACGGGAGAGGATAGCAAAATTGTTCCCTTACCTCCTGTTGATTTTATTGATACTGCAGGATGCGGTTTTGCAGAAGCTCAGGATGCAGAAACGTTAAGCCGGTTTAATGAAGAGGAAGCGCAATTATTAATCCGGCAATTGGAAAAGTTGATTCATGAAGTTGGTTTAGAGGATTGGTCTTATACTGTTGGAATTATTACTCCTTATAGTGCCCAGGTAGAAAGGCTATCCAAACTTGCAGAAGCTTCAGGTGAGCTTACAGCGATTTCAAAATACGTCAGCATCAATACGGTTGATGCCTTTCAAGGGCAGGAGCGCGATGTCATTGCTATTAGTTTTGTACGAAGCAATGATAAAAGTGAAGTGGGCTTTCTGTCGGATATCCGCAGAACAAATGTTGCCATTACACGGGCTCGAAAG
>DASTYM010000232.1:0-8934 GCA_035764995.1 Cyclobacteriaceae bacterium
ATAAACTCTTTGGCGTATTTCAGCGCCTTCATTCCCATTCGGAGTTTGAAGGGACTGGTGTCGGGCTTGCTATTGTTCAGCGCATTATAGCCCGTCATGGAGGTCAGGTGTGGGCAGAAGGAAAAGTGAATGAAGGAGCAACTTTTTATTTTTCACTGGAGTAGGAGTTGCAATATCATCTATGCACAGGCTATTAGTGTATAACCCTGATTTTTTCAAAAATTCAAAGTAATACAGGCAGGACCTTTTTGAGGCATAGGAGTTACTCCTATACGGGAATCATTTCCATTTCAAAAAGGCTTATAATACAAAATGTCAATACTTTTCCCCGAGTATAATGAAACTGCATGTTGAGAACCGCGTATTGTTTGGGTTTCTGGGTACTGCAGTTGTACTGGCGGTATTAGGTGTGTTTTCTTTCTCAAGCACACAACGACTCATTGATACTGCCCGGCTTTTATCTCACGCAACACGGGTCATTAACAAAGCCGAACAAGTGGTGAAAGCCATCGTTGATATCGAAACGGGGCAGCGTGGTTTTGTTATTACGGGAGATGAAAAATTTCTTGAACCTTTTTATGAGTCAGCCGAAAATCTGAATAGCTACCTCAATACCCTTGATTCACTAACTTCTCAAAACCCCTTGCAGCAGGCAAAAGTGATTGAACTCCGGGCATTTATTCGACATCAACTGGAATGGACTATTAGAGTTATAGAAGCGAGAAGGAAAAATTTTGAAGAGCCGCGCAACATGGTTGCCACTGGAGAAGGCAAGGAGGTCACCGATAAGATCAGGAAAATTGTAAGAGATATTCAGAATGATGAGCGAGAGATTTTTCGCCAGGGTAATACTATTTCGGGAAAAAGCCTTACACAGTTTCAATACTCCTTTGTGGGGCTTGCAATTGTTATCACGAGTATCATCGTTTACCTGTTCTATGTAATCAATAAAACACTCAAAACCAGAACAGAGGCTGAGCAGCAGCTTAAAAGAGCTGTCATAGCAAACCGGGATTTGTATGACAGCGCACCCTGCGGCTATTTTTCGGTTGACGCTAACATTTGCATTTCTGAAGTAAATGGTACGCTGCTCCGCTGGTTGAAGTATAACCGCGAAGAATTGATTGGGAAAATGAAATTTGAAGATTTACTGGAGCCACAATGCAAAGCCGACTTCCTATCCACGTTTCCAGAAGATTTTGAGAATTACAAACAGGCCGGATATGTGAACGATCTTGAGTTTGAGTTTCTCAGGAAAGACAAAACTACGTTTTCTGTTATCCTGAGCTCGCTGTTGACATTCGATGAAAAAGGAGAATTTACCGGAAGCAGAACAACCGTATCCGATAACACGCAGCGAAAGAAAGCTGAGGATAAAGTAAAACGGCTGAATCAGGAATTGGAAGCTTTTACGTATTCTGTTTCTCATGATTTGCGTGCCCCACTCCGTTCTATTGTTGGATATTCTCAGATACTGATTGAAGATTACCATGAAAAACTTGATGAGGAAGGCAGACGAATTGCGCAAATAGTTATTAAGAATGCAAACCGGATGGGCAAACTCATTGATGAACTGCTCGATTTCTCCCGGCTTGGACGGAAAGAAATGCTTCAGGCGCATATCGATATGCATACGTTGGTAGGCAACCTGGTGAAGGAAATGCAATTGCAGGAACCCAACCGAAACCTTCAGGTGGAGTTAAAACCACTGGAATCGGCAAAAGCAGATTCCAGTATGATCCGTCAGGTGTGGGAGAATTTGCTTTCAAATGCATTTAAATATACAAGCAAGAAAGAGTTAGCAATAATCGAAATCGGATCGTACATGGAAGACAATCAGATTGTCTACTTCGTTCGTGATAACGGGGCCGGTTTTGACATGGAGTATCACGGTAAATTATTTGGTGTTTTTCAGCGGTTGCATAAGACTGAAGAGTTTGAAGGAATTGGAGTAGGATTAGCGCTTGTTAAAACAATTGTTAAGCGACACGGGGGCCATGTGTGGGCAGAAGGAAAAGTGAATGAAGGAGCCGTGTTTTACTTTTCAATTCCAACTGAAGAAGTAGTTGTATGACTCAATGATGAAAAAGTATATGGTACAATCAGCTGTTGAAATTTTATTGGTGGATGACAATGTGAACGATGCAGAACTTGCCATCAGGTCCCTGAAGAAACATAATCTGGCCAACAACTTATTGCATTTGGAAGATGGGAAAGAAGCACTTGATTTCCTGTATGACGAAAAAAACCAAATGCCGAAGCTGATTCTGCTTGACCTGAAGATGCCCAAGGTTGATGGTATTGAAGTGTTGGCCAGACTTAAATCGGATGAGCGAAAGCGAATGATACCGATTGTGGTGCTTACGTCTTCAAAAGAAGAACGCGACATTGTTGATTCGTATAAGCTGGGTGTAAATGCATACATCGTAAAGCCTGTTGATTTTGAGCAGTTTGTGAACGCGGTTTCACAGATTGGACTTTTTTGGTTGATCCTCAATCAACCACCACACTAAATTCATAATGACATGGAGCGAGAGATGAAAATATTAATGTTGGAAGATCAGGAGGAAGATGCAGGGTTGGTAGATCGTGTCCTCCAAAAAGAAAAAATGTTGTTCAAACGGGTGCGGGTTGATACTCAAAAAGAGTTTATTCAAGCCCTTGATATATTTCAACCCGATGTAATCCTGTCTGATCACTCATTGCCACAATTTAATTCTATAGAGGCGCTTAAAATTTGTCAAAGCAAGAAACTGGATGTTCCGTTTATATTGGTTACCGGGGCCGTATCAGAAGAGTTTGCGGTGAATTGTTTAAAAAGAGGGGCCGATGATTATGTTTTGAAGTCGAATCTTTCCCGCCTTCCGCTCGCCATACGGTACGCCTTACGGCAACATCGGTATGAAAGCAATCGTCAGATTCAGGAAGAAATGTTGCGAAAACAAAATGAGGAACTTACAAAAATTAACCAGGAGTTAGATTCTTTTGTTTATAGTGTATCACATGATTTACGATCTCCCCTTGCCTCTATCCTGGGTCTTATTAATGTTGCAAGATTGGATGGGTATAAATCCAAAGAGTTGGTCAGTAATTATTTAGAAATGATTGAGAGAAGTGTATTGAAACTGGATGATACGCTTCGTGAAATATTGGATTATTCACGTAATGCGAGGGGGGAACTGATAATTGCTGAGATAGACCTGAGTGAATTAATCAATAAATCTTTTGATCAGCTTACGCACCTGAGAGGTTTTCATGAAGTAAAGAAGCAATTGAATGTTCATGGTCACACAGCGTTGTTTTCCGATGCTTACCGACTGTCAGTAATTATGTCCAACCTGATATCCAATGCTATCAAGTATCGCGATGAAAATAAACCTGACCAGTTTGTGGACATCAACGCAACCATCACTCCGGCCCAGGCAGTGATCGTGGTGGGCGATAATGGAATTGGTATTCATGGTGATTACCAACGCAACGTGTTCAATATGTTTTACCGGGCCACAGAACGCAGTCAGGGTGCAGGCCTGGGGCTTTATATTGTGAAAGAGATGGTTGAAAAATTAGGTGGAACAATTATTATTAATTCTGAACTGGGTAAAGAAACACTTATTTCGCTGACCATTCCAAACAAGTTACTCAATACGTAACTTTCGCTGATACAATTTTTTGCTGCTATCAACTTTGAAAAAAATATAGGAGTTACTCCTATGTAATTCGGGCACTCTCCCTTGTGCCTGTTAAAATCGTGCACGCTTCCAGCGACACACCAAAATCCCCAATGTTATGAAAAAGAAACATTTGTTAGCAATTGTGACTGTCTCCTTTATCCTGATCATGCTCATGACAATGACCGTGGTAGCCTCCTTGATTGAGTAGTGATTAGTTACTCTTAATAATAAGTAAAACTTAACCTTAAAGCCCATGAAAAACTCGAGATCATTTTCAATGTTATTGATTGTTACAATCGTATTTGCGTGCGTTATGTCTTGCGATGAGCAGGATGAGAGACTGGAAACAAAAGCAGAATTTAAATCAAGCGAGAATGTGAACAGTGCGAATAGCCGTGTTGGTTCAATTGAATTTAAAGGAATGGAAGGTGATCCGCTTGACATAGCAACAGCTAAAAAATGGACATCTAATTTTAGAAGTAAAGCCAACGCTTCAGATGAGATACTTGCTCATTACTTTGGTTTTGAAATCATTCAAAAAATATTAGGCCAGGAGGGCTGTGTTGGAATTAGAATTTATTATGCACTGGATGACAATGGTGAAAAGAAACTTTTGCTTGTTGGAGTTGATTCAAAAGGTGAGAATTTACTTCCGTTGGAAGGCGGTAGGACCAGCGATGACGGAGATGTTGTAGCGGATTATTCTTATCCGTGCCCAGATTATTGTCCTGGAAATGGACTATAAATTCAATTAAATTTAGATTAGAATTATCCCCCACGTTTAGCATGAAGCCGGAACTTATTATAGCTCATTTTTCTTCTGGATCGGTCTTAATTCCACTAATGCTAGTTTTTGCTAGTTGGAAAAAATTAACAGTGGAGCTGAAGCCCTTATTTTGGATACTGTTAGTATCTCTTTTGTCAGACGCCTTAGCATTGATACTAATGCAGTATTCGATACACACTCATTTCATAGGAAATATTTATCTGATCGCACAATTCTCGTTGCTTATTCTGATCTTCAGAAAGCAACTTCACAATAACAGAATAGTTGATTTTATCTTGGCTCTCTTTATTTTGTTTTTTATCATAAACATCTCTTTTTTCCAGGGCCCATGGGTCTTCAACTCAGTTTCTAACGTGGTGGCATGTTTGATATTAATAGCTTTTTGTCTTTTCTATTTTTATCGCCTGCTGAACGACTTGCCGATTGTTCACATTCAACAATTGCCCATGCTTTGGATTACATTTGCCGTGCTGACTTATTATGGCGGTAATTTTTTTCTTTTCTTAGTTAAGAACTATTTGACATACGGTGATGCAGGTACTCACAAGATTATGTGGATTTTACATAACTTGTTGAACATAACAAAGAATATTCTTTTTGCAATTGCACTATGGCAGAGTTACCGCAAGGTGAAGTCGTTTACATTATCATCCTCGGCTCATTAGGGATGCTCACCTTGATTGTGGGGTTTGCCATATTTATTTTGATTTATCAAAAAAGGATGTTACAAGAACAAGAGAAACGGAGAATGATGGACCTTGAATACCAACAACTCATGATTCAGTCTCAGATTGACTCGCAGGAAGTCGAACGTAAACGAATCGCGGCCGATCTCCACGATTCAATCGGATCGTTGCTTTGGGCGGCTAAATTGAATATTGGTTTCCTCGGGCGTTCACTTGACCTCAACGGAGAATTAAAAAGCTCCTATAATGAAACCATGAAAATCCTGGATCAATCAATTGACTCGGTGAAAAGAATTTCATGGGAACTTACCCCGGAAGCTTTTCAACATACCGGACTTTCATCCTCCATCAAAGAATTGTGTTCACGGTTAGATGGCAAAGGCTTGTCTTTAGAGTTTCAGGAAGCAGGAACTGTTATTTTTTTGAAAGACGATCGTGCATTAATGGTATTCAGAATTGTTCAGGAATTGATCAACAATGCTGTTAAACATGCAAAGGCACAAAAAATTGTGGTAGAGCTTGATTGGCAGGAAAACAACCTGGTCATTGAAGTTTCGGATGATGGCGTTGGATTCACTCCGAACGACACAACACGCAACGGGTTAGGATGGTGGAATATCTCACATCGCTCAAAAAAAATAGGAGCTACCGTCCACGTAAATGAAAATGTTCAAACTGGTGCAGCAATAGAACTGATTATCCCCCTCCAGACATGGATAAAATGAAAGTTTACATAGCCGATGATCACACCTTTGTTCGAAAGGGAATGATTCGTTTGTTAAATACTTTTAAACGCCTTGGCGAGCTGAAAGAAGCGGCAGATGGAAAAGAGCTGATTGAACTGGTGCAAATTTCAGAGCCCGATGCTGTAATACTCGACCTGGAAATGCCGCGCTTGAACGGGTTCGATACCGCCAGGCATTTATTGGAACATTACCCGGATGTAAAAATTCTGATTCTCACCATGCACACAGAAGAGGTCTTTATCCTGAACTTGATGGAATTGGGCGTTCATGGCTTTTTGAACAAGAATGCTGAGCCTGAGGAAGTAGAGAAAGCGCTATACTCAATTATGGATAAAGATTTTTATCGGAACGATATTGTTAACCAGGCGCTGCGAAAAGGCATCAAAAGAACTCCCCAGATAACAACAACCTCCCGATTAAGTGCGCGCGAAATGGAAGTTCTCATGCTCATTTGCCAGGAACTTACGCCATCAGAAATCAGTGCGAGATTGAAAATCAGCGAAAAAACTTTTTTCAACCATCGCACAAACATCCTGACAAAGACAGCAGTCAGGGGTAATGTTGGTCTTGTAAAATATGCCTATCAGCATGGCATGCTGGAGTTAACGCCTGAAAAAATCCTGTAGCGCAATGCTAAATTATAATATCCATTACTTTTTTGGTCTTCCGACTTTCTTCAGCCATAAAACCCATCACATGACTTTCGATTGACTGGTCGATTGTTGATGTTAATAAGGAGGGGTTGCGTTGCGCTACAGCCTGCACCCAGTTTTCAGCCAACCGCCAGTCGCCCCCACCGTGCATGTCGGTTGTTTCTTTCCACTCTTCTTTTTTACCGCTTTTGAAATTGGTAATCGTAAACGTGGTCATATCGCCAACAATATCACCATGGCTGCCCATCACTCTGGTTCTTCTGCCTTCGTACGAAGTGAAAGCTTCCATGCTGAAGCTTGCTGTAATATTATTGTCGAAAAGAATATTGGTGATGTAATGATCGGGTTGATCATTTTCCATGCGGTAAACGCAACGTCCGTAATTGGTTGTCTTTAACCTTTCGAGAATATGATCACCTTGTTTTTCTTTATCATCCGGTAAATCAAAAACATGAACGCGTTGTCTCTTCCTATAATAAATCTCCAATGCTGAGTAGGGACATTCTCCTTCCACCTTACAACCATCCGTGCATCGCGCGGTACTTCCGGCTGGTGCATTTTTGGCGGTAAACCATTTAAGGTCACCAAAAGCATGAATACTTTTACTTGGTTTGCCAATCATCCACCGTAAAATATCCAGATCGTGGCACGACTTGGCTAATATAATCGGAGTGGTTTGTTTGCTGTTATGCCAGTTGCCCCGAACGTAGGAATGGCTCATGTGAACATGTTCGATCGGTTCAATGTGCTGAACACTGATCACCTCACCAATGGCTCCACTTTGCATCAGTTCACGAAGCTTTACGAAATAGGGAGCGTAGCGCAGCACGTGACAAACGGCTACAATGCGGCCGGTTTTCTTGGTCATCGCTAAAATATCACGGCATTCTTTTTCACTTGGAGAGATTGGTTTTTCCAACAACACATCGTAGCCCATCTCCAATGCTTTCATGCAGGGCCCATAATGCAAATTGTCAGGTGTGGTGATGATAATGGCATCGGCAAACTTGGGTTTTGCAAAAACGTCTTCCCATGTCTTAAAACAGTTTTCCTTTTTGATGGCGTGCCTGGTCGCATAACGATCGTTCCGAATTTGAATTGGTTCTGCCACACCCACGATGTCAAGCATGTCAGGGAAGGCGAGGGAATAACTTCCATAAACATTACCACGATTACCCGCACCGCAAACAATAGCCGTCACCGGCTTATCTAATTTTCGATAGCCTTTATTTTCCGGTAACAATATGGGATAACCATTTTCATCTTTTGCAAATAAGGATGCGGGAATCGCTGCGGCTCCGGCAGATAAACCTAATAAACGCAACGCATCGCGTCTGGAGAATTTACTTGACATAGTGTTGCTCGTTAATGGAGCTTGATGAAAGTTACTAAGAATGTACCATTTACCTCTATCAGAAATTAAGTAAATTACAGGGAAACCTGGATTTGGCATGCCTTTAAATGAACGCTTTACCTCTCTGGATGTCTTTCGGGGCATGACAATCTGCTTTATGATCATTGTCAATACACCTGGCAATGGAGCAACCACGTTTTCACCGTTACATCATGCTGCATGGCACGGGTTTACTCCAACCGATTTGGTATTTCCTTCATTTCTGTTTGCTGTGGGAAATGCCATGAGTTTTGTAATGCTCTCCTGGGCATCAAAATCAGATGGATATGTGGTGGGAAAAATTTTGAGGCGGACGTTCCTGATTTTTTTATTGGGCTATTTGATGTACTGGTTTCCGTTTTTTAAAACGGATGAAAATATGAACGTCATAGCATTCCCAATCAGCGATACCAGAATCATGGGCGTTCTGCAGCGGATTGCATTGTGTTATGGAATTGCTGCCTTCATGATCCACTTTTTAAAAATAAGAACAGCGACTATCATCACTGGTATTTTTCTGGTTGGCTATTGGCTTGTATTACTTTTCCTGGGAGAGGAAGGAAAAGAATTTACTATGACCGGGAATATTGGTTATAAAATCGACATGTGGTTATTAGGTGAAAGTCACCTGTATCATGGTGAAGGAGTTGCATTTGATCCTGAAGGTTTGCTGGGTACATTACCGGCTGTTGGAAATGTAGTGATCGGATTTTTAGTTGGTAAGTTTTTGCAAGAGAAAGGAAAAACCTATGAAGCATTAACCAAACTGATGGTGGCAGGCTTTACCTTGTTGGTTGCAGCCTACTGCTGGGATTTGGTTTTCCCGATCAATAAAAAACTCTGGACAAGTTCCTTCGTGTTGCACTCAGCGGGGCTTGATTGTATGATTTTATCAATGATTATTTATGTAATCGACTTTCTTCATAAAACCCGTTGGACAAATTTCTTTGAGATCGTGGGTAGAAATCCACTCTTTATCTATCTGCTAAGCGAGGTGT
>DASTYM010000233.1:0-9693 GCA_035764995.1 Cyclobacteriaceae bacterium
TGTGTCAACATGTCTTAAAGACTGTTTGGTCACGGATGTACTCTCACCCCTTTTCACCTTTAAAAATCAAATTTATTGGTACCTAACTTACTGTGGAAATTCCCATTTTCTATTACTTTTTAAACATAGGAGGGCACGGAGTTTGAATTAATTAACAAAGTCTAGCAAAGGAAGGGTAAAGTTTTGACTTCTGCTACAGTCCAACTCAGACCAAATACTTTCATCGGAACTTCAACAATGTGTGTTACGCTTCTCTTCCGGAAAGAGAGGGCATTAAATGATTGATCAAGTTTCACGGCTTTGATTCAGCGTGATCCAACTCACCCCAATAGCTTTCATCGGAACCTCGACAAGTTGTGCTACCCCTCTCTTCCTGGAAGAAAGGGGTTATATGATTTATCAACCTAGCAGTCACTTAGATGGGATGAGTTAGAGTGCCGAGGGGAATTTACTTCCTGCGAAGCTGAACGATCACCGATTTTGAAATGGGTGTTTGGCTTCCGCGGGCAACGTGATTGTAAGGAATCACAACGTTTGCTTCGGGAAAGTAGGTTGCAATATTTTGTCTTGGTATTGGATAAATGACTACCGTAAAATCTTCCGCCTTTCTTTCAATTCCATCGTAGTTACTAACAATGTCAACATGATCGCCTGTAGTATATCCTTCTGTAAAGGCATCTCTTTCGTTCATGAAAACAACTCTTCGTCCATTATAGATTCCGCGATAGCGATCATTCAAACCATAAATCGTAGTGTTGTATTGATCATGGCTGCGAACGGTCATCATCAAATACTCGCCCTCTTTCAATTTATGATCTGCTAAAGCATTAACCGTAAAGTTGGCCTTTGAGGTAGTCGTGTTAAATTCACCTTTTCGTGCTCCATTCGGTAGATAAAAACCACCGTCTTTGCGCACTTTACCGTTATAACCTTCAAAGCCGGGAATGGTTTTAGCGATGAGGTTTCTGATGTGGTCGTAGTCAGAAACAACCTCATCCCACTTCAGAATAGGATGTTCAGAATTTTCGAGAGTTGCCTTTGCCAACTCAGCAATAATTTTCGGTTCACTCAACAAATATTCAGATGCAGGTTCCTTATGGCCCTGCGATTTATGAACCACGCCTGTTGAGTTTTCAACACTTACAAATTGTTCCTCTCCACCTTGTTTATCTGATTCAGTCCGTCCGAGGCAGGGAAGAATCACTGCAGTTTTACCATGCACCAAATGGCTTCGGTTCAATTTGGTTGAAACATGGACAGTAAGATCACATTTCTGCAAAGCCTTCGCGGTAAATTCAGTGTCAGGTGTTGCTGAGAGAAAATTTCCACCCATGGCAAAAAAGACTTTTGCCTTTCCATCGTGCATGGCTTGAATACTTTCCACACTATCATAACCATTTTTTTTCGGAGGATTAAATCCAAATGTATTTTTCAAGCTCGCTAAAAACTGCGGAGATGGTTTTTCATAAATACCCATGGTTCGGTCGCCCTGAACGTTGCTATGACCGCGAACCGGGCAGGTGCCTGCCCCTTCTTTTCCAATGCTGCCTTTCAGCAAAAGCATGTTAACGATCTCTCTAATATTATCCACAGCATTCTTATGCTGCGTTAAACCCATCGCCCAACAAACGATTATTCTTTTCTTCCTGGCAAGAACAGCTGCAGCCTGAAGAACACTTTCCTTTTCAACACCTGATCTTATGATCAGATCATCAAGGTTGTGTTTGTTCAGTTCCTTTACATAATTTTCATATCCGGTTGTTTTCTCTTTAATAAATTCGTCATCAACAGTTTCTGGATTTTTCTTCTCCTCTTCTAACAGGAGTTTATTGATTGCTTTTAACAGGGCAACATCTTCGTTAATTTTCACCTGCAACCACAAGTCAGTTATTTGTGTCGGCTTACCGATAAGGTCCAGCGGATTTTGTGGATGTCGAAAACCTATAAGCCCGGCTTCCGGAATTGGATTGATATTGATGATGAAGGCACCGTTTTTCTTTGCTTTCTGTAAAGCTGAAAGCATTCGCGGGTGATTGGTCCCAGGGTTTTGTCCGATAATCACAATCACTTCCGTCTTGTAAAAATCATCCAGGGTAACAGATCCTTTTCCAATGCCAACCGTTTCTGTCAACGCCACTCCGCTCGATTCATGACACATGTTTGAGCAATCGGGAAGATTGTTTGTGCCATACATTCTCACAAAAAGCTGGTATAAAAAAGCAGCTTCATTGCTCGTTCGACCGGAGGTGTAAAATATTGCTTCATTGGGTGAGGCAAGGCTCTTCAATTTATTCCCAATCAACTGAAAGGCGTCCTTCCATTTAATCGGTTCGTAATGATCCCCACCTTCGCGCAGAATCATGGGTCGAATTATTCTACCGCTTTTTCCAATTTCATAATCGGTCCATTCACTCATTTCAGAAACAGTGTGCATTTTGAAAAACTCAACGTCACATTTTGCTTCTGTTGCTTCTTCGGCAACGGCCTTTGCACCGTTCTCGCAAAATTCAACAACGGATCGATGCTCATCCGGATCGGGCCAGGCGCAACCCGGACAATCAAAACCTTCAAATTGATTTAACTTTAAAAGGGCTTTGGTTCCTTCAACAACACCGACCTCACTAAATACATGTTCGAGGGAGCTTACAACCGCTTCAACGCCACCTGCGACCTTCTTTGGGGGAGTTATTTTTAGATTTTTTTCTGCCATAAATTTTTTTCGTGCTACAGGTCTCCTTCGCGCACCCTTTTATTCCCTAAAGGGGCCCACGCTCGTTGAGTATCAAATTTCGCTTAACCTCGTCACAACAAAGGGACTCGGGTTGCCATCATCCTTCGCGCACCCTTTTGTTCCCTAAAGGGCCCACGCTCGTTGAGTATCAAATTTCGCTTAATCTCTTCAATAACAAAATCGATTCGGTTTAGAACATCTTCATTTTTGAATCTAATAATTCTTAATCCGAATTCATTCAAAATATTTGATCGATTGAGATCATATTCTCGTTGTTCACTTTTATTGTGATAACCACCATCTATTTCTATGATCAATTTTGCCTTATGACAATAGAAGTCAACTATAAATTCACTGATAGGGTGCTGGGCCTTGAATCGATAACCATCAATTTTACTAAGTCTCAATTTTTCCCAAAGTATTTTTTCAGGCTCAGTTAATCTATTCCGAAGCTCTTTAGCCATCTCAAATATTTTTGGGGAGGCTCCATAAAACATCAGTGCTCCAGACATTAGTTTAAATTTAATTCATAACTCAAAGTCCCCTTCAGGGGATTTAGGGGTTAAGGACTCGGGGGTTCTAGGGGATTTAGGGGTAATTGCTTAAACTTGATTTAATATAAGTTACCAAAAAACCCTATGTCTCGTAAGAAATTCTTTAAGTGGCTAGTCTGGACTTTGTTCATCATTTTCCTTTCAGCCATCGTTTTTGTCGGGGTCAAGTTTCCACCCATTATGTCAAGCTATGCCGCCAAGGTAGTTTGTTCGTGCGTATATGTAACCGGGCGAACAGTTGAAAGCGTGCGAGCAGAAGAACTTACGGTATACCCTTTTCTCCCAAATGCCGATATCCAATTGTTACCAGATTCGTCTGTAACGGTTAGTTTGCTCTGGAGAACCAGAAAAGCAATTTATCGCAAAGGATTAGGTTGTACGCTTTTATCAGAACAACCTGAGGAGAAGGTTCGAAAAGAGAAGTTCAACATTGCAGGGCCACCTCCCTTCAATCAGGATACCGTTGCGTGGCCGGCAGGAAATAAACTAAGTGATCTTGCCCTGGATTTTGATCGGGAGAGACTATCGCAAATACTTGATTCAGCCTTCATTGATGTTGAACCATATAAGCCCATGAACACACATGCTGTAATTGTAGTGTATCAAGGTGAAATTATTGGAGAGAAGTATGCTTCGGGGTTTAATGAAAATTCCAGGTTGATGGGGTGGTCGATGACAAAGAGTATCATGAATGCGCTCATCGGGATTTTGGTGCGTGATGAAAAACTTACTGTTACAGATGGTGCACCTATTGAAGAATGGCAGAATGATGATCGTAAAAATATTCGTGTTGAGAATTTGCTTCAGGCTACATCAGGATTAGAATGGAGTGAATCATATTTCAATCCATTCTCAGATTTTCATATGATGTTTACTCATAAAGATGACAAAGCTAAGTTTGAGGCAACGCGGGAAGCTAAATATCAACCGGGTGAACATTTTCAATACAGCAGTAGCTCAACCAATATTCTCTCGGGAATTTTACGGAAGTCAGTTGGTGACGATGCTTACTTTCGTTTTCCGTATGAAAGACTTTTCTACAAAACAGGAATGCACAGTGCCATCATGGAACCTGATGCATCAGGAACATTTGTAGCCTCATCATTTTGTTTTGCAACCGCAAGAGATTGGGCGCGATTCGGACTGTTGTTCCTGAATGATGGAAACGTAAAAGGGGAACGAATCTTACCGGAGGGATGGGTAGAATTCTCAACTACACCGTCTGTTGCTGCGCCAATGGGAGAGTATGGTGCGCAATGGTGGTTGAATGCCGGTGAAAAAGATAATCCATCCAATAGAATTTATCCAAATCTTCCACCCGATGCGTACTGGGCTGATGGCTTTGAAGAACAATACGTGATGGTAATTCCATCGAAAGACCTGGTCATTGTAAGACTTGGCGTCAGTCATCATGGATCTCCTTTTGAAAAAATGGCGGAGAATATTATCAATTGTCTTCCAGTTGAAAATTAGGAACTAATTCGTTCGACCGCTGTGTAAATATTAAATCGATTGTCTCGAACAAATCCGAGTAAGGTCATTCCAACATCTTTTGCCAATTCTACCGCCAGGCTTGATGGTGCGCCAACAGCCGCGAGCAATGGAATTCCTGCGATGGCTGCTTTTTGAACAAGTTCAAAGCTTGAACGACCACTCACCAACAAAACATAAGTCGAAAGCGGAACTTCCTTTTTGAAAAGCATACCCCCAATGATTTTATCTAGTGCGTTGTGGCGACCAACATCTTCGCGAAGCAAAATCAAATTACCAGTGCTATCAAATAAAGCTGATGCATGTAGCCCTCCAGTGTATTCAAAGACCTGTTGCGCTTTTCTGAGTTTCTCAGGAAGTGAATGTACAATTGATGATTTGATTTGAAATGAATCTGAAACTGTTTGGCAATTAACTTTCACAGCATCAATCGAAGATTTTCCGCAAACTCCGCAGCTTGAAGTTGTATAAAAGTGTCGCTGAAGTTTTTCGAAATCGATTTTTACTTCCGGCTTCAGTTCAACACGAACAATGTTTTCTCTTTGTTCTTGTTTGCCACCATCTTCACAATATTTAACTGATTCGATTTGCTCAAATTGCTGGATAATCCCTTCTGTAAACAAAAATCCAACCGCCAGTTCGAAATCGTGGCCAGGTGTGCGCATGGTTACGGATAAGTTTTTTTGTTGACGTTGACCTTGTTGGCCATATCCGATTCGGATTTCGAGAGGTTCTTCGATTACAAGCAAGTCGGGCAACTCTTCCCGATTAACTTGAGTTTGCCTTAAAACCTTAACTTCTTTAACTAAATTCATATACATAAATCTTAAACCAAGGTAAGACGTTATAGGTGATCATAAAATGATTAATTTTGAATATGCGTGTTCGAAAAACCACTCCAGAACAAGAACAAAGAGAGAAGGAAGAATATTTCAGAAGCCTTACGGGCGAAGAACGCCTTCGAATAACACGTATCATTAATGATCGGTTTCGCAAACGGGGCATCAATTATGAACTTCAGAAAATGAAAGTTCAAATTACACGTGGTAAGTGAGCATCTTCAGTCAATATCATTTCAATTTCCTTAAAACTCTATCAGAAAATGGCGTAAGGTTCATCATTATTGGCGGTCAAGCGGCAATCTATTATGGAGTCAGAAGAGGTACGGGCGATCTGGATTTATTTATTGAACCTACAACTGAAAATGGTCGAAAACTATTAAATGCCTTTAGTCAATTACAGCTTCAAGCTGATGATGTAAAGCCGGAAGATTTTGAAAAGTCAATTTTTCTGGGACTGGGGTTTGAACCCGATGCAGTAGACATTTTAACTGTAGCCCCTGGCATTAATTTTAAGAAAGCATATGCAAATGCCGGCAGGATTTCAGATCAAAATCTGGAGGTGAAGATTATTAGTCTGGAAGATTTGATTGCAAATAAAGAAGCGTTAAACAGAGGTGAAACGAAAGGGCTCATTGACAGATATGATGTTTCAATTCTTAAGAAAATCCAAAAAGAAAGGGAAAAATAGGATACCATCCATCTTTACGACAACCCACTGATCTTTCCATCATTATCGATATCCATTCCTAACGCGGCAGGAACATTTGGCAACCCAGGCATTCTCAGAATATCGCCCGTTATTGGAATTACAAATCCTGCTCCGGCTGCAACTTCGATTTCACGCACAGTGATCACAAAATCTTTTGGCCTGCCAAGTTTCTTGGCGTCATCCGAAAAAGAGTTTTGAGTTTTGGCAATGCAAACGGGGACGCCATTTAATCCAATACGATCAATCTTGTTCAGGTTCTGTTTTGCCTTTGGTAAAAATTCAACAGCTTTTGCTCCATAAATCTTAATAGCCACCGTTTCTATTTTATCTTTTATGGAAGATTTCCAGTCGTACACCGGCCAGTACTTTCCTGAAAAATTATCAGCGGCCTTCCCAACCTTTTCTGCTAAATCGAGCATTCCATTTCCGCCTTTCTCCCATCCTTCCGATAATGCAATTTCAACGCCTAATTCTTCACATCGGTTCATTACCCAATCAAGCTCTTCTTTTGAGTCCGTGATGAATTTGTTCAACGAAATCACAGCAGGGACACCAAACACTTTTGTGTTTTCAATGTGTTTTTCAAGATTGGCGAATCCCTTTTCAACGGCAGCAACATTTGGCTTTGTTAATTCTTCACGCGCAACCCCTCCATGATATTTTAATGCACGAATGGTTGCCACCAACACCATTGCATGCGGTGAGAAATCGCCATAGCCACACACGATGTCGATAAATTTTTCTGCTCCTAAATCTGAACCGAAGCCAGCCTCGGTTATCACATAATCAGATAAACTCATTCCCATACGTGTCGCGATGATAGAATTTGCGCCTTGCGCTATGTTTCCAAACGGACCGCCATGAATGATGGCGGGATTACCTTCCAATGTTTGAACAAGATTTGGTTTGATAGCATCTTTCAATAACAACGATACAGCACCTTGTACTTTTAGATCGCGCGCAAATACTGCCTTATGATCGTAGGTATCGCCTATATAAATGTTTCCGATTTTTTCTTTGAGGTCGGTAAGATCTTTTGCAAGACAAATGATCGCCATGATCTCTGAAGCTGCAGTAATATTAAAGCCGGTTTCCCGGATCATGCCACCGTTCTTTCCGCCAAGGCCGCTTACCAAATTTCTGAGGGCACGGTCGTTCATATCCATCACACGCTTCCACTCTACAGTTCGCGGATCAATCCCTAGTCCTCCTCCGGGTTTTTGAATATCGTTATCGATGAGGGCCGCTAACAAATTGTTTGCCTTTTCAATTGCAGCGAAGTCACCTGTGAAGTGAAGGTTGATATCCTCCATGGGAACCACCTGTGAATAACCGCCACCTGCTGCACCACCTTTCATTCCGAAAACCGGGCCTAGTGAAGGCTCTCGCAAAACCACTGTTGTTTTCTTACCTATCTTATTGAGTCCTTCACACAAGCCAATCGATGTCGTTGTCTTCCCCTCACCTGCGGGTGTTGGCGTCATGGCTGTAACTAAAATGAGTTTGCTCTTTTTAAGTTTTGCATTACCCACAAGTTTGAGCGGAAGTTTTGCCTTGTACTTTCCATACAGTTCAAGATCATCGCTTGCAATTTTCAATTTCGATGCGATTTCCTGAATCGGTTGCAGTTTTGCGGATTGCGCTATCTCTAAGTCAGATTTAAAGGCCATAAAGTGAAAGTATTACGAAAGATAAAACTAATTAACTTGCCGAGCTCAGGGTAAGCATGCGCAAAAAAAAAGACAACAAATTTCATTTCAAACAATTTTCCGTTCGGCACGACCGCAGTGGAATGAAGGTGGGAACCGATGGCACGTTGCTGGGAGCTTGGACCGCTGTTACAAACGCAAAACATGTCCTTGACATCGGAACCGGTACGGGACTAATTGCACTTATGCTTGCACAGCGATCAGCTGATGCAAAAATTGAGGCTATCGAAATTGATTCGGCAGCTGTTGATGATGCGTATGAAAATTTTACCAGTTCTCCCTGGAAGGATCGCCTGACTTTGCATCACATTCGGATGCAAGAATTTAAATCACCTGAAAAGTTTGATTTGATCGTAAGCAATCCTCCTTTTTTCATCGGGAGCTTCAAGCCACCTGATGAGAAACGAACTACTGCCAGACATACTGAAACGATGACGTTCAGAGATTTGATTGATGCTTCAAAAAATCTCTTAACGGAAGAAGGAAAACTCAGCATTGTATTACCTTATGCAGAAGGACTCCACTTTATAACATTAGCTGAACAAGCAGGACTGTCCTGTTCCCGCAAATGGACCTTCAGAACACGTCCTCAAAAACCAATTGAACGACTTTTAATGGAGTTTACACGAAATGGCACGGTATCTGACGAAGGAGAAATACTACTTTACAGTTCTGGTGAAGAGTGGTCTGGTTCCTACAAGGCCCTTACACGGGAATTTTACCTGAAATTGTAAGCAAACCTACCTGTTAACAAGTCTTTAACAATTTTTTTGTTCTGATAATCAATCAGTTACAAAATATAAATTACATGTTTAAACATATAATTCGAATCTTGTGTTATTTCGCATATCAAACAAAATTCAACTATGAGAAAACTTAATGTATTGATTGTATTGGTGTTGCTGGCCGGCAGCACGTTTGCGCAGACTACCTGGACGGTGGACAAAGCTCACTCTAAATTAGGATTCACCGTAACACACTTGATGGTTTCTGAAGTAGACGGAACTTTCAATTCGTTCGATGCTAAAATCACTTCAACTAAAGATGATTTTTCTGATGCAACTGTAGAGCTCACTGCAGATGTTAACACCGTAGACACAAACAACGAACGCAGAGACAATCACCTGAAGAGCCCTGATTTCTTTGATGCTGCTCAATTTGGAACACTTACTTTCAAGAGCACAGCGTTCAAAAAGACAGGCGAGAAAACTTACAAAGTTACCGGTGACCTTACTATGCATGGTGTTACCAAGTCAGTAGATCTGGATGCTACCCTGGTTGGCACAACAGCATCTCGCGATGGCAAGAAAATTTCCGGATGGAAAGTTACTGGCACCATCAACCGTATCGACTTCAAAGTTGGTACTTCCGGCCCAACTGTTAGTGACGAAGTAGTTTTAACCGCAAAAGCTGAGTTTAAATCAAACTAATTTTTGTAACTTAAACAGGACAAGTCGTTTTTCGGCTTGTCCTGTTTTTTTTACTCAATGAAAATCGAAGACGAAATCAAACAGCCAAAATTCAAAAGCCCGTACCAAAAGGCGGTCATCAACCTGATATTTACAGCCAGCTGGCTGCAAGGCCAACAACAGAATTTCTTTAAGCCTTTCGGTATTACCATTCAGCAATTCAATATCCTGAGGATTTTAAAGGGTCA
>DASTYM010000234.1:0-6865 GCA_035764995.1 Cyclobacteriaceae bacterium
TATACCCCTTATTGCGGTAAAAGCAGTGATAATAGTTGCATCGGAGAACTACTTACTTGAACGGATTGCAGGTTAACCGGATTCAGAAATCCTTCTTTAACCATCAGATTCATTTGAAGCAAAAGAGTGTCGAAAAAGCCATTTACGTTTAAAACCCCCAACGGTTGCTGAATTAACCCAAGTTGTTTCCAGGTTAAGATTTCAGCGGTTTCATCCAAGGTGCCCCAACCACCAGGCATGGCAATAAATGCATCCGAAAGATCAGCCATTCTTTTTTTTCTGTCGTGCATACTGGGAACAATTTCTAATTCGGTCAGTCCTCTGTGGCCGACCTCTTTCTGCATGAGAAAATCTGGGATGACACCGATTACATGTCCTCTGCTCTCCAGAACAGCATCGGCAACAATTCCCATGAGCCCGATGTTCCCTCCACCGTAGACGAGGGTATGATGTTGAGATGCTAAAAGTTTACCAATTTCTCTGGCTGAATCAGCGTACACCGGATTATGTCCCGTGCTCGATCCGCAGAAAATGCAGATATTCATCAGAAGGACTAATGAGAATTAGAACTCGATGTCGCGCTTGTGGTTGCTCACCATTTTATTAGGGAAAATCCATGGTGAAATGATGGCCAGAACAAATAGTGCGATAACCACGTAAAAAGGAGTCCAGGATGCGTCCATAGTTGTTGCTTTAAGAGCCTTAAAATTAGACGTATTCACGTAAATTCTATAGAAAACAACTGAAATTTATCGTATGTTTTAGCCTCAGTATTGAACGGCTTACTATTCTGAAATTAGTTAATGAGGAAATTTTTAATCTTTTCTGCCTTTGGTGTTGTCCTGATTACAATTTTAGTCCTGGTAGTCCGTCAGGTCCAATTCAACAATAAGAAGTCGCACAGCCCCGAAGAGGAAGTGTTCTATTCAGACGGAGCGCTCAAGCTTCGTGTGTTTTATAACCGGCCGTATAAAAAGAATCGTGAAATTTTTGGAGGCCTGGTGCCGTATGGTAAAGTCTGGAGAACAGGAGCCAACGAGGCCACCATTTTTGAAACCAACAAGACCATCACCATTGAAGGGAAGAAATTAAACCCTGGGATGTACTCAGTTTGGACAATTCCCGATACAACAACCTGGATGGTAATCTTCAATTCTGAATCTGGCCAATGGGGGATCAATCATAAAGGCGAAGCCAATAGAAATCCAGCGCTAGATGTACTTTCCGTTCCGGTGCATGCCGTAAAACAAGAACGTGTATTCGAACAGTTTACCATCGCATTCGAAAAAGTTGGCGAAGAAGCGGAGATGGTGTTGCTGTGGGATAACACTGTTGTAGCAGTTCCTTTCTCGTACTGAAAGCCCAATGACCACGGTCAACAGTGGACCGATTTTACTTTTTCTTCCTGGCTAATAATCTCACCGAAGTTTTCCTGTTTTCAATAACCTCTTCAGGCCTGGAGTTTACAAAGAGGGAAAGATTTTTTCGGTCGGTGCCCAAGGCTACCAACTGATCAATGATAGCATTCGCCTGTTTTTCTGTTCGATCGTTATGATAGGTTGTTTTGATTACCAGACTGTCCCGCGTAATCATCTGACCAGTCGAGTCAATGGCTTCCAGAATAACGTTAGTTGAGTCAACAACAACTTCGGTTAAATCAGGAGAAGATTTTACAGAGTCTTCAACATATCCTGCAAGCAGCACTTGTATTTCAAATATTAACCCCGGAGAATTTTTTAACAGGCGCGACAGCCTTCTCAACTCTGAAGTTGCATGATCAAGTTCGTATGTCTCGGGTTTAAAACGCAATGCATCGAGGTCAAGCTCATCACCGGCATTTAATTTCTTGAGAACAATGTTGAGCTTGTCATTGCGGAGCAGCGTGTTTGCCATCAAATCATATTGTTTAGAGTAATAGGTGTAAGAACTTTCTGCATGATCTACAGATAATTCGTAAGCGCCTCCTTCAGTCAAATAGAAAAAAAATGATCCATCGGCTGCGGGTTGTCCGCTAAAAATTCGTTTGTTATTAAATAAATCCGTTACCGAAAGGTATGCAGCAGTTGGGGCTCCGTTGATATCTTTCACCATACCATCCACCTTCATCACACCTTTTGGTCGTAAATCATCAGGAATCAAAAACTCGACAACTTCACTCTTGAATTTTCCGGGAGCTTCCATTACCAGGTAACGACCGTTGGCTTGAGCGCTTACGAACTGATCATCTTTGGCTGTGTTTACAAAATCCATCGGAAGCGGATTGGACCAACTTCCATCTTTAAATTTTGTAACATATAAATCCATGCCCCCCTTGTTAGGAGTAATCTTGTTGGAAGAAAAAATTAATGTTTCTCCATCTGCCATGATGCGGGGTGTTTGTGAATTTCCTGTGTTAATCGATGCTGGCAATTCAGTTGGCTCTTCCCATTGCCCCGTTTGCTTTTTGCGAGACACCATGATTTTGCACTTATCTGCTTTGTCTCGTTCCATTTTTTCACAGCGCATGAAGTACATGGTGTTGCCATCGGTTGTAAAGGTTGGGCAGCCTTCGTGCGATTTGGTGTTTACCGGTAAATAGAGATTTTTCAACTCTCCTCCCCTGATATCACAAGACCACATATCATAACCGCCCACGCCACCTGATTTAATAGAACTCAGGTAGAGGATTTTTCCATCGGCACTGAGCGTATAGCCTTTTGAAAAATTCGTTTTCGCATTGAATTGTTTGGGCAACTCAACGGGAACCTTCCAGTCTCCCGCGTCACGCTGACTGAAATAGACGAGTGTGCCATCATCCGCGTAATCGGAGGTGAACAATAAGGTCGATCCATCCAAACTGATAAAGGGTGCAGTGATGTTGATGGAGGAATTATTGATAGATGCAGGAAATCTTCGGGTGGTGGCCTGCGAATAGGCCTGAAGAATGAAAAATGAAAAACAAACGATTGCAACCAGTCTCTTCATGATTTTAATGGTTTGGTTTTTAAAGGTAACGATATTTTATGAGCTCAATTACAAAGAACCTGCCGGAGATGAGCATCAAATTATCTTAAGTCCTTGGTGTCTTAGTGGCAGAAATAACCACGAAGGCACAGTTGCGTCAGTAAAATTTAGAAAACTGATTGATGTTCTATCACATTGTGGTATTTTAGCTATTCAAACAGAAGAGATGATACAAGTTATACCATCTATCGCGATCCGGCACGGCAAAGTGGTAAAAATGCGCAAGGGTGATCCCACCAGCGAAAAGTCATATGATGAAAATCCCCTCGACCTGGCCAAGCGCTTTGAGGATCACGGTATCGAGGTTGTGCATGTGGTAGACCTTGATGGTGCCGAGCGTGGAAGCCCGGTGAATTATCACGTAGTGGAAGCCATATCCGGGTACACCGATTTAAAAATTGATTTCACAGGAGGCATTTCTACCGATGGCGATATCAGTAAAGCATACGAAGCCGGAGCCGATTACATAACTGCATCCAGTATTGCCGTAACGAATCCGGAATTATTTGCCTCCTGGATCATTACCTACGGTCGTGAGAAAATTACTTTAGGCGCTGATGTAACTGATGTGAAAAGCAAAAACCTTTTATTCCGCGGATGGCAAAGTAAGTCAGAACTAACCCTGTTTGAACACCTGGAATACTTTCATTCACGCGGCTTGAAATATGTAAAAAGCACCGATGTATCACGTGACGGTGTACTGGAAGGACCAGCGTTTGATTTTTATACAGAAATCAGAGAGCGTTTTCCCGAAATAAGCGTACTGGCCAGCGGTGGCGTGAGAGGCGTTGATGACATCAAAAGATTAAATGACATGGGTGTGTTTGCTGTTATTTTTGGCAAGGCCTACTACGAAGGCGTTTTGAAACTGAAAGACCTCGAGCAGTTCTTTGTGAAGAAAGAAATCTAGTTTGTTGTCGATCTTTTGAATGTCATCGGCACCACAACTTTAAAACTGAAATTCCTCCCCATATTAAATACTCCCGCTCTTCCTGTCACCGGATTTTCTGCAGCATACTTTAACCTGCTTAAGTGATGTTGATAGGCTTTATCCAACATATTAGTCACTGTAAAATAGATTGAAAAAAGCTCGGGATTGGTTTTGGTTTTAATTGCTGATCCTAAGCCAATATTCCAGAGGGCGTAAGAAGCGGTAGGAGTTTCTGTTCCATAAGCGAGGAGCACCCGGTCCTGTTGCCAGAAATAATTGAATTCAACTTTCATAAATGAGTTTGAAAAAATACCGGCAAAGTTTTTAATGGTTGCTCGAAGTTCGCTTTGTAAACGAGGAGCAGGAATGAAGGGCAAATACTTAGCACTATCGTTTTTGACCGATGTATTTTCAGCAGCTACAAAGCTGAACGAGTTTTCAAAGTGGAGCCAGTCCAATGGGTGCGGATGGATGTCCATCGTTAACTCGCCACCACGAAGCCTTGCCTTTCCCTGAACATACTGATAGGCCGGTGCAGGATCATCAAGGTCAGGAATACTATCCATTCCATTCGATGCCAGCAGTTTTTCAGTGTAGATATAATTGTCAATTGTATTTTGAAATATGGACATCTCCAGCGTAACGTGTGGTGAATTCAAAAGCGCGCTAACATCAAACTGCAGCGATGTTTCTGCATCGAGACTGAAATTGCCGTATTCGTAGCGCAAAGTGCCTTCGTGAACTCCGTTCGAAGCGAGCTCTGAAATGTTGGGAGCACGAAAGCCACGAGACACGTTCAGCTTGCCCGTGAATAATTTTGAGAACTCGTATGTTGCACCGGCACTTGCAGAAATGTTTTTGAAGGTGACATTAGCCTCTTTGAACTTCATCTCCATGGAGGGATCATCGGATGGATTACCATCGGGGTCGAGGTAAAGTGAATTACTGTTGATGGTCCGAATATCATATCGTAAACCTCCGGCCAGATCGAGTTTCCCCAGCGGACGTTTTGCAAAACCGAAAGCTCCCCAGTCAAACGAAGTGTATTCCGGAATAAGGAACTCATCACCTTTGTTTTGATTCTGCTGAAACATTCCACTCATTCCAGCAGAAATCTCCCACGCTTTAACCGGAGCTAAAAAGTAAATCAGGTTGTAGTTGAGTGTGTTCAAATCAAAATACAATTCGGCTTCATTTTCGTCCAATACATTCCCAAACTCTTTTCGTTGATTTCGCTGATAACCAACATTGGTTTGGAGTCTTGAATTCTTCAGATAGAGATTTGAAGTGTTGGAAACTCTGAAATGTTGAATGGTTTGATTGGGGATAAACAAATGGTATGAATTCAATTCATCATCGGTAGCCGTAGCTTCAATCTCCGTTCCATTTTCATTTTTGATTCTTGTAAAGTGACCTTCTGCATCACGATCACCCTCTACCAATCCCACTGACTGGTTGAAAGAGCTGACTGTGAATTCTGAGTATCCCCATTTTTTACTAATGCCCAATGTGCCGTTCAAATTTGTTTCGCGAAAGCCAGAGTTGAACACCCTTGCGTCAAATGCGTTTGTGTATGATCTGGAAGTTTTATTGCTGACGCGTACGAGCCAGTAAAGTCCATTGATGTTTCCTGCTGTTGAAAGAGAGTTTCCAAAGAGTCCGTTGTTTGTTTGATAATTGCTGATCCACTTTCCAACAATAGAACCGGAAGCAACCGGGTTGGGAGTTAAAAAATTGATAACACCGCCAATTCCATCACTGCCGTACATTAAACTTCCTGCGCCTTTAATAATCTCCACACGGTCAACAGAAAATTCATCAATCTCAATTCCGTGTTCGTCACCCCATTGTTGCCCCTCTTGTCGTGTGCCATCGTAAAGTGTGATGATACGATTGTAACTTAGTCCCCGAATGACCGGTTTGGAGATCGCTGCCCCGGTACTGATTTGACTGATGCCCGGCTTTTTAGAAATATTGTCGATGAGATTCGTAGACGTGTTTTCAACAAGAAGTTGATTGTTCAGGGTGGTTAGAGGAATTGGATTTTTGCGTAGCTCAGTTGTGTGACTGATACCCGTGACAACGACTTCATGAAGTTCAGTTGCCATGCTCGATAATGTAACGTTCAATTCAGTTTGGCTATCAACAAGCTGAACAGTTTCAACACGCGCTGTGTAGCCGATTAATTTAAATTCAACCAAAAATTTTCCGTTGCGCAAACCATCGAGCGTGTATGCTCCGGCATCATTTGTAACAGAGCCTTTCTTAAAATCAGAAATATAAATCGTTACACCCGGGAGAGGTTCTCCTGTGTCGGCATCGGTTACTTTACCGGTTAATATAAGCTGTGCTTGTGCGATCAGCGGAAAAGAAAGAAGGAAAAACAGAACAAACAGGCGCATGAGACTCAATCCTTTTAAATGCAACATTGTTGCAAGTAAGTAGATTGAAACAAAAAATCAAACTGATTATTTGATAATAAAAACTGATTATTCGATAATATCATTCAGTTTGAACTTCCCGATGATGTAGTAGAGGAAATTAAAGGATAGCGGATCTTCTTCATTTTCCTCTTTTTCGCTGGCTTTAGTCGGCTTTGTGATTCTGAGTTGAACTTGAGCAGAATCCCTCGAAGCTTCTTTTACAGCAATAGCTGGCAACGCACTTTTTGTATTACGTGAATCAGATTCAGTGCTTAAAACGGGATCTGGTTCGTTGCGTGGGGCTTCTTTTAATGCCGGATCAGTGTCCTGCATCCTACCTTCCTGGGCACTTACCACTGTGGAACACGTAAGTGCGCAACACATCAGCAAAAGCGCTCCTATGGATGGTTTAAGCTTCATGGTAGTGAATACAAAAACGCAGAATTTATTTTTATTGTTACACGAAAGGTAAAAATTTCATTTGGGTAATCGGATGAAAATTAGACGA
>DASTYM010000235.1:0-3020 GCA_035764995.1 Cyclobacteriaceae bacterium
CTAAAAACTCGATTGGTTCCATAGGTTGGTCCAATTCCCCAATCATGCCTGATCCAACCTCCTGATTCTCATTTTCCAGCCTTGTCAGGTAATATGCGACCTCTTCATACGGATGGGCCTTTTTTAAGGCTCCAATAATCCTGTTCTCAAGATGGGCCTGGAATATCACTTCAGTCCGGGTCTCTTTTACCGATTCAAGCTGGTTGGTTTTTCCTATGAGGGGATTCGTGCCCTCAGTTGGCATAAAATTGCCAGTTCCATCAACATTAAAACTGCAGTTTTTGTACTTCCCGATTTCCCCTGCACCTGCTTCGTGAAGTGCCGCCAAAACCGAAGCAGCATTTTCCTGTGGAATGAATGTCACCAGCTTCATCAGGGTGTCTTTTTTAGGCACCAGAACCCGAAGATTTTTCAGTCCGATTTTGTCTCCTATTTTTTTATTGACACCTGTGTGAACATTATCAAGGTTTGTATGAATAGCATAAATAGCAACGTTCGCCCGAATTGCGTTTATAATAGTGCGCTCTACATAGTTACTGCCTGTCAATTTTTTTAACCCCTTGAAAATAATCGGGTGATGTGCAACGATCATGTTTAAGTTACGATCAATTGCTTCCTGCACCACTTCTTCTGTACAGTCCAATGTGGTTAGTACTCCTGTAATTTCCTGAGAGGGCTCGCCAGTAAGTAAACCTGAATTATCATACGACTCCTGATACGCTCGTGGCGCAAGGGTCTCGAGGTAGTTCACAATGTCCTTTACTTTCATTTCACGGATGGATTAATACTCACCAGTTAATTGTATTTTTGTGGGAAATCGTTAGCAAAACTACACTTTTATTCATGTCGGTTCTGAAGTTTTTGTTGTTGCCTTTTGCGATGTTGTACGATGTCTTGATGAATGTACGCAACAAACTTTATGACCAGGGTACATGGCCCTCTGTGTCGTTTGATATTCCGGTTATCGGTGTAGGCAATCTTGCCGTTGGAGGAACGGGAAAAACCCCCATGACTGAACATCTTATCCGACTGCTCTCTCCACAGTATAAAATTGTAACCCTTAGTCGGGGTTATGGCAGAAAGACAAAAGGTTTTAGAATAGCTGCTGCTAATGACAACGCATCAACCATTGGCGATGAACCCTATCAGATGTTTAAAAAATTTTCACCAGCTGTCGGGGTAACAGTTGGTGAAGAACGCGCATTGGCAATCCCAACATTGCTACAAGAATTACCCGAAACAAATGTGGTAGTAATGGATGATGCCTTTCAGCATCGAAAAGTTAATCCTGGCTTTAACATCTTGCTTACTGAATATGGCCGGCCTTTTTATGACGATAATGTGCTGCCTTATGGCAGATTGAGGGAAGGTCCGGAAGGTGCAAAACGCGCTGATGTAATTGTAATAACCAAATGCCCACCGCATCTCGAAGAAGAGGAAATAATGAAAATGGAGCACGCTATTCGTGAATATTCCCTTAAGCCTGTTTTCTTTTCGAAAATCCGATATGGTGAACCTGTTTCATTTGGTGATCCTGCCGAAAAGATTTCCTCGAAGATTATTTTAATCAGCGCCATTGCTAATTCACATATCTTGGAAGACTATGTTCGAAAGTCTTTTACACTCGAAAAGCACTATGACTTTCGTGATCATTACGTTTTCAAACCGGCAGATTTGCAGGAAGCAGAAGAATTAGTGAAGAAGTATCCTGAAGGCACAGTATCAATCCTCACTACCGAAAAAGATATGGTTAAATTGGAGGCGGATGAATTAAAGCCTTACGTTTCACGCCTCCCTCTTTTTTATTTACCCATCGAAACGGAATTCCTCAGAAATGGTGCGGATTTTGATACGCTGGTCACGTCTTTCCTGAATAATTTTAACCGTGATTAACCAGCTCTTATCTTTGCACGTGCACTTCCGATTTTTATTGATATTCGCAGCCGTTGCGATAGCTTTCGCTGTTCATGCTCAGGAGACTCCCCAAAGAAGAGGATCCCGGATTGTTGATGACTCCACCCGGAATATCTACGGGCCAAATACTTCGCACTATTATTTTGAAGACGACTTTTTTGCCAACCGCAACGCCCTCCATAAAATTGATACTACACGCTGGAATTTTCACCGGTTCAGTTATGTACAGCGCTTTGATAATCTGTATCAGGATCTGGGGAATATTGGTACCGCAATCCGTCCAATTTATACACCAGTTTCAGAAGTGATCGGTGCCAATACAGGTTTCGATACCTATGACATGTATTGGAACACTGAAACAATCCGGTATTATGACACCAAGTCACCATACTCCAACATGAAGCTTGTACTCGGTGGAAAGGGTAGGGCGATGACCAAAGTTACGTTTAGCCGTAACATTACGCCTCGCTGGAACTTTGGATTTAATTATCGCGCCCTGCTCATTGATAAACTGATTCAACGAAAGGGAAAAGGTGATCGTAATGTCAGAAGCACGTATTATGATGTATATAGTGTGTATCATACGAAAGACAGCCTCTACAGCGTCTTCCTGAATTACCGCAAGAATTTTCATAAGGCAGATGAGAGCGGTGGGGTTAAGGTGGGTGATGATTACAAGTTTAGTGATTTCTATGAGGAGACAGCCCAACCTAACTTAATCGAAGCTGAAAGCAATGATACCCGCAGCAGCTATCATTTGTACCATCAGTTTAGAGTAGGTCGTGGCTTGCAACTTTATCATAAGGGTGATTGGTATAAGCAACGAAACCGATTTAAAGATTCACCGGCCGATAGCGCATATTATGATTTCGTGGTTGTAGACAGTTTACAAACACGCGATGAAGTGAATTTCAATACACTTAGAAATGAAGTGGGTGTAAAGGGCAGTCTGGCAAAGTTGTTTTATAACGGATATGTCACCTGGAGAAAGTACTCGATGGACTACCGTTACTTTCATGAAGATCATCTTTATCTGGATACTTCTGCGGAGGAATTTTATGTTGGAGGAAAAATGGAATTGCAAGCTGACTCATTGATCACTGTAA
>DASTYM010000236.1:0-7364 GCA_035764995.1 Cyclobacteriaceae bacterium
TAGGATCATTCTTACTTCTCAGAAAGTAAGACTTCTTCAGTTCTAACGGAACCGGTTCAATCTTTTCGATATCATAAATTCCCTGGAAAGCCGTTTGAATCACACGAATTGAAACATCGCTGGCCAATAAACTGTAAGTCACTTCCGGATGCTTCTTTTTATACTCCTCCATCGACATCACAATCGTGTAAGGCTCTTCACCGGTTGAGCAACCTGCTGACCAAATCTTAAGGTTATTCCGATTCAGCTCCTTTGTATACGTTGGTAAAAATTCATTACTGAGAAAATGAAAATGAGCTGCCTCGCGAAAAAAATCTGTTTTATTGGTGGTGATTAAATCGATCACGTGAAAGAGTTCACTTTTCTTTCCTTCATCACTGAAGATGAAGTCTAAAAATTCTTTATAAGAAGAAAGTCCAAGTGCCTTTACTTTTTTGTTGAGTCGGCTCTCCAGCATTGACTTTTTTGCCAGCGGAAGCTTGATGCCATACTCATGTGTAACATATTTGCTGAGCCGGTCAAAGCTTTCCGTATCCATGCTGATAAATCCACTTATGTGAGAGGAGGTGTCCATAAGAAGTAACCTGGAGTTATTAAGAAAAAAGTGTCCACGGACCAGATTAACCTAAACCCAAACCCGGTCCGTGGAACACTCATAAAAAATTAGAATTCTCTGAAGTCGCTATCAGAAGGGCCCTCAGTCAGTTTTAAATCGAAACCGTTGGTGTGGCCATTTCCGTTTTCAAAAACTTCAGCAAGCTTGGGAGCTGCCACACGTTTTGCGGCAAATGGCTTGGTGGCTTTCTTTGTTACACGAGCACGGTTATCCAATTTGAAGTAACTTACTGCGGCCTTCAGTTCCTCAGCCTGGCTGTTCAACTCTTCAGCGTTTGAAGACATTTGCTCAGCAGCAGATGCATTGCCCTGCGTTACCGTTGACAATTGTTGGATTGCACCATTCACCTGATCTGCACCCGTATTTTGCTCCACACTTGCGGCAGCAATTTCCTGTACTAATTCGGCAGTCTTATTAATATCAGGGAGTGTATTCACCAATAATTGCTTCGACTCTTCCGCTGATCTTACTGTTTTACCGGAGATCTCGGTAATCTCAGCAGCAGCTTTCTGACTTCTCTCAGCAAGCTTGCGTACTTCTGCAGCTACCACTGCAAAACCTTTTCCGTGTTCACCGGCACGAGCTGCTTCTACAGCAGCGTTAAGGGCAAGAAGATCTGTCTTAGAAGCAATCTCTTCAATGATCGCGATGCGTTCTGCGATGGTCGTGATTGCTTCAACCGTTTCAGAAACAGCATTACTGCTAACCTGAATATCTTTAGCTGCCTTGTTGGCAATTTTTTCCGTCTCGCGAGAGTTATCAGTGTTCTGCTGAATGTTGGCAACCATTTGCTCCATCGAAGAAGAAACCTCTTCAGAAGCACTCGCCTGTTCTTGTGCACCCTGTGACATCTGCTGAGAAGCAGACGCTACTTGCTGAGATGCAGCAGAAACATTTTCAGCACCATTATAGATAGCAGAAGCAATATCACGAAGATTGTTCACCATTTCTTCAAGGGCCTGATCCAGGTCACCCCCCTTATTCTTCATGGCAGAGAAGTCCATTGTTAAATCTCCTTTCGATACCAGTTTAGCTACATCCACACTACTTCTCAATTTCTCAATCATAAACTGAAGTTCGCGCAACATTGCACCAATCTCATCGCCTTTATTCGTTTTTACATCTGCAGAGAAATCACCAACAGCAATTTTCTTAATCGCAACAGTCGCCATGTTCAACGATGCCATCACGTCTTTCAGCAACCAGGTAGCTACTAATACTCCAACTCCGATCGCCAGCAAGATTACTACGATCATGGTAGTCACCACGCTGTCGTACATTTCGTCTGTATCGGTTTGATCTTTAGCCAACTGTGCATTGATGATTTCATAGATTTTCGCAATTACCTCATCAGCCTGATCATCGATAGCTTCACCCTGTGTAACTGAGATTTCTTCCGCTTTACCGCCAGAATTTGTCTTGGCTAAATTTCTTACCTGCAAATGAAAGGCATAGTATGCGGTATACTGTGTTTGAAATTTCTCAAAAAGCGATTTTGCTTCTCCTGATAAGGTCTTGGACAACACAGTAGTTTTTTCTTCAATCGTTTTTTCTGCTTCAACTGCCTGGGCAACATGCTTGCTCATATCATCATCAGTTTTAGCGATGATCATATCGCGTTCGATAAGATTGACTTCAGCCACCGCCTGCTTTAACTCAAGGATATTCCTGACCGTTTCTTTTGAAGCTACTTCTGCGCCTATTTGATTCAGGGTAACCATCGCTTTTTGAAATGCATTTCTTGACTCATTGTCTGCAATTTCCTCAGCCTTAATCTCAGTATTCTGCGTTGCAATGCGCTGTACATTTTGCTGCACGCGGAAGTATTCTTCCAAAATATCTTTCAACGACTTAACAAGCGTAAGGGTCTCGCCATCGCTCAGGCTTTCAAGCTTCGCCATGTTTTCATTGATTGATTTAATTTCCTTGTCGATTACGCGACCGATCTCAATCATTTTCTCGTCATCTACCGTGGCAATCATGTTTTTCTGATCTCGGGAGATAGCGGTAATGTCATGCTTGATTTGTCCAATCAGCAATACTTTATGAGAAGTTACGTTTGTGATTTCGCTCATGCGGGCGTTCATTTCGCGGAAACGCAGAAATGCGATCGCAAAAATCACGATCATCAGCACAATCAGGACCGAGAAGGCCATGATCAGCTTTTTTCTAATGGTTAAATTGGTAAGCATAGTGTTGGAGTTTTTATTCTTAGTTTAATGATGCATTCAATTGTAAAACTTCGTTCACTGAAAAGACCCTGGTGATGTCCATGATCATGGTGATGTCTCCATGGTTATTCACAATCCCCGTGATGGGAGCAGTTGTTTTGAGATTTTCGAATTCCGGAGCGTCCTGAATTTCGCTTTCGCTGATCTCCATAACTTCACGCGCCACATCGACCATTGCTCCTATCTGGATGCTTTTGTCTTCTTCGGTTTGAATATCGAGCACCATGATGCGGCTTTTTTGGGTACGTTCCGTTGCTGAAAGGCCGAGTTTTAATTTAGTGTCAAGCAAAGGCAACACACGTCCTCGCAGGTTGATGATGCCCAGCATGTACAATGGTGCATTCGGAACTTTCGTTACCTGCGAAAATTCCACTACTTCCTGAACGTGATCTACGGGAATGGCAAACTTCTCTTCGCCCAGTGCAAACGTCAGATAAGCATTCGATTCATTTTTCATTTTGGTATGGGGGGATTTTAATTTTCTGATAATTGAAATAAGCGCGAAGGATCCAGCACGAGTGCCAGACTGCCATCACCCAGAATAGTGCTGCCAGCGATGAAATCCTGTTGCTGGTATGCATCGCCTAAGGGCTTCATAACGGTCTGCATTTTTCCTTCGATACGATCAACAGCAATTCCTTTTCGAACGCCATTGACGGTTACCGAAATGATATCTGTAGTTTTCGGTGATTGAGACCCCTGATGAAAGTGCTGACGCAATGAGAAAATGGAAAGCAATTCTTCATTCACGATCACCGATTTACTCACCTGGTTGTCGCGGTTCAAATTTTCATATTCGATCCGATCAATTCGATCAACTACGTTCAACGGAACCACGTAACGAGTCTCATCAACTTTCACGAGCAGTCCTTCAATAATAGAGCGGGACAACGGCAACTTGATATGAATCGAAGTTCCTTTGCCAATTGCACTCTTCACAGAAACATATCCGCGCAAGTCATTGATTTTTTGCTTCACCACGTCCATCCCTACTCCCCTGCCTGAAATATCAGAAACCTGTGAAGCAGTCGATAAACCGGCATGGAAAATCAGATTCAGAATTTCCTCATCGGTTAGCTGTGCATCGGCTGCAACAATACCTTTTTCAATGGCCTTCGTGAGAACTTTATCTTTATTAATTCCCTTGCCATCATCACTGATAATAATGTTAACATAGGAATTGGAGTTAAAAGCTTTCAATTTCACCGTACCGTGCTCAGCTTTTCCAAGCGCTTTGCGTTCGGACGGAGTTTCAATACCATGATCGATACAATTACGGATGATGTGAATCATCGGCTCGGTCATGAGCTCAATCAAATCCTTATCCATCTCCGTCTCGGCTCCTTCCGAAAGGAAATTGACTTTCTTATTCAGGGCTTTTGAGAGGTCGCGAACGAGGCGCTTGAATTTCGTAACCAATGTTTCAATCGGAACCAATCCAATCTCAAGAGAAGTATCACGAAGTCTGTTCGTAATCATCTCCAGCTGCTCGGTTACTTCCGTTAACTCCTGAGAATTAAACCCCTTCGTAGCATTGGTAAGCTGCGCTTGAAGAATAATTAGTTCGCTGATCCAGTTCAGTAAGTCGTCAATCTTGCGCTTGCTTACTTTTATATTGGTGTCGTGCTGTTTCTTTTTCTTTGATACTATTTCCTCTTCTGACTCTTCTTCAAGATCAACTATAATTTTACCGGCTACCCGGCTAACAAAATCAGTCAGTGCAGAAAGCTCAACCGGGGTTGATTCAAATTGTGCAACAAATGGCGAAAACTCTTCAGATCCAAAAAGATCACCAGTAATCAGCCTGGTAATTTTTACCTGGCATTCGTTCTCAACAAAAATGAAATAACTTTCAATTTCCGATTGAGCCGATGTAGTGGAGAGGAACAAATCCCAATGCGCTACTTCCCTGTTGGCATTTTGGTAGCAAATTGCTTTTGCAGTTCCAAGTGCTTCCAAATCCTGGAGGATAAACACCAGGGGGTGATTACCATCGGGTGTCATGGTTACCGTTGGGGTAACACGCAGAAAGAAAGTGGCCAACTCATCCTTCGATGATGTAGAGGGTCCTTCGGTTAAGCCGGCCGTCTCCTTCTCTGCATTCTTTAAAAATTCAATCGCTATATGGAGGTGATCTTTTAAATTTTCAGCATTGGTAATTTTGGCAGCATCTTTTTCTTTTAGCAAGTCGCGCACTTTATCAAACGCGTGAAGTGTGATGCTGATCAACCCATCACTCACCTGCATTTTACCCTGACGAACCAGGTCGTACAGGGTTTCCAGGTGGTGCGCGAGCTCACCAATGTTTTCAAACCCAAACATGTTGGCCCCGCCCTTAATCGTGTGCATGGTTCTGAAGACCTGCTCGAGGGGCGCGCTTGCCTGTGGATTTGATTCGAGTTGCAAAAGACCTTCATCCAACTCATTGAGCAGATCAAGTGCATCTTCTACAAATCGTTTTTGATTACTATCCATTACTTAAAGCATTTTCGATTTGCGCGAAAAATGTTTCAGAACGATAAGGCTTTTTTATCCAGGCAGTCAGGCCGGCCTCTTTGGCGGATCTCATTTTATCCGGGCTGCTTTCGGTTGTCAGGAAAATAACCGGGACGTGAGCAGTAACCGGATTTGATTTGATTTTCCTGAGTAATTCAAATCCTGTACAGTCAGGCATATTATAATCGGTCAATACCAGGTTTACACTCTGATTACCGGTAAGAATCTGATAAGCCTCATTTCCATTAGATGCTCCGATCGTATCATAACCTTTGCGAGAGAGGGTCTCGCAAACGAAATCGCGAATGCTGGCAAAGTCATCTACAACTATTATCGTTTTTTTCATTGCGCTTCAATATTTATGTGAAGTAATCATGCTATCCGGGAGCATCCGAGCACCAATGAGCATCTGGACGGCCCTGTCTAGTAAGTGGTTTTATTTAAAAAGTCTGAAAGAAATACCCGTGCTGATGAAAGAATCAGGGGCTGTCTCTGTGATACCAATACCACCAGAAACATCAAACTGAACAACTGGGCTAAACTTATAAGTAAAGCCTGCGTCCAAACGATGGTCTGCTTTATCTTCTTCTGGTAAGAAACCGTATGATTCTACGAACATGCCCAGTTTCGATGTGATCACGTATCCTACTGAAACTGTATAGATGAAAGTGGCATCAGGTGTTTGGCCGTTCCATTCGGTACCAATGTTGTAACTAAGAGAAAACCTGTCGCTTAATGTATGCGCAAAGGTAAAACGAAAATCAGCTGCTGTGTATTCAGGTGCAAACTCAGAAGAGCCGGACTTCAAATTAATATGACCGATCAATGCAGCCTGTGGCCAAAATCCTTTTTCATCAGCAAGTTTTATTTTAACACCAAGAGCAAGCGGGCTTAACCCGTTAAAGTTGGTTGGTTGTGATTCAGATGAACGTATGCGCTCTCCCAGGTATTCTGAAATAAGACGTAATTCGAAGTTTTCGTTAACGCCATACTTAATCAATGCCGTACCATAGGTGTAGTTGGTAAATTTTACATCCTGACTTTTATCATTTTCAACAGAAGTGCCCAACTCAACTTGCAAGCCACCTTTAGGCACAAGTACGGGTGCCTCCGTTTGATCAGGGCGGTCAGTAACGATTTCAGGTTTTTCTGTTTGTGCGGATGCAAAAAATGCAACCACACAGAGTAAAAGAATTACGATGAGGAGGAGAATTCGGTTCATAATTTTTCTTGTCGTTTAATTATGAATCAAAAATCATCTTAAAGCTCTTCGATTTAAACCGCCAATGATTAAGTGGCGGGCAAGAATGAGCGGATGGCGGATTATAAAATGATCGGAATACGCACTTCTATTCGCTGCCTGTCAGGCGAAAGCAACAATACTTTTATTCTTGAGTGAAGTTGCCCTATACGTTTCTGAGCGGTGTAGTAATTGATCATCTGCGGGTACCTTACCAGGTCGGTATATTCAAAATCCGGGATTTGAAGTGCTTCGGTTACTTGCTCGGTAATTACAAACCCAATCGAATCAATGATTACCCGCAGCTCGTGCAGATCGTACTCCAATCGGTAAAAGATCTGGTTGTGAGCGCTGTTCATGGAAAGCGACAATATATAGAGCAATAAATTTTCAAGGGTTTCACAAAGCAAATTACAATCGACTCCTCTTAGTTCAGTTTCAGGACCTGTAAAATGCAATTCCAGGAAATCAACAAAAGCGTTCTTTTCAATGATTCTGCGAAGTCTGGTTTCAATATTATTCGTCACCTGTTCATCGTTATCCAGATCACAATTTGAACCGGACTGGGTCAAGTAAACCAATTGGAAAAGACGCTCGTCAAGTGTATTGGCATGCGCATCGATGAGTTGAACTAACCTGTCAACTTCATCATTGTTTTCCCTGATTTTCAGGATGTTAATGAGCCCTTTAATCGTAGCCAATGGCCCGCGTAAATCATGACCGGCCCTATAAATAAAGTTGTCCAGCTCAACTTTCTTAGCCTGCAGTTGCTGCTTCAGAT